>JAFZRK010000012.1 GCA_017619905.1 Bacillota bacterium | reverse complement strand
GTCTGGACGCTGTACGCGCAAAGCTTGCGGACGCGCAGAGCCGACTGGTCTTCGACAAGGTGATAGAGTACAAGCTGAGCGGAAGGATAGATTCGCTGCTGGAATGCAGCACGCCGGAGGAGGACAACTGGCGGCTGTTTCTGGGCGAAGAAGCGGGACCGGCACTCTTCGCAGACCTTGGCGCCTACACCGGAGACACCGTGGAACTCTACAGGAAGATAAGGCCCTGCATGGGCGATGCGATAGTCGCTCTGGAGCCCGAGCCGCGCAACTTTCGCAAGCTCTCGGAAAACCTGAAAGGCCTTGAAAATACTGAGCTTCTGAACGCTGCGGCATGGGACGCGGACGGCGCTGCGCTCTTCGAGAAAGGGCGCGGAAGAGGCACGCACGAAGGACACCCGGCAATGCAGGACGCGCCGGGATCCGGGACGGTCAGGACAGAACTGCGCAGTCTGGACAGTGTGCTGGGCGGACGGCGCGCGGACTTCATTAAGATGGACATAGAAGGCGCGGAGCGCAGGGCGCTGCTCGGCGCTGCCCGCACTGTAGAAGAGTTCCGCCCGCGCATGCTGATCGCGGCCTATCACCGCACGGAGGACCTGTTCGGCATACCGGAGACAGTGCTCTCAATACGTCCGGACTACTGTGTCTTCCTGCGGAAAGACCCCGCCGTTCCCGCCTGGGGCGTCAATTATATCTTTGTTTAGGCGGCCGGGGCGTTTATTCCATCTGTATTCAGCCGATTCGTCCGCATATCATATCAGTACCGACCGGATCGATCGGCTCATATCCGAACGTTAACTCATCTTGCGCTGGAAAAACCGGCGCTTTTTGTATATAATAAAATGTCAGAAAGGAACGCCGATGGAACATAAGACGCTTGTAAAAGATCTTACACAGGGCAGCATAGCAAAGACGCTCATTAAGTATGCGGCGCCGCTGTTCGTCGCCAATACCCTGCAGGCCGTCTACAACCTTGTGGACATGATGGTGATGGGCCAGGTGGAGGGCGGCGTAGGCATGGCCGCGGTCTCCATAGGCGGGACCATAGTCTCCCTGGTGACGTTCCTTATGATCGGCTTCACCAACGCGGGACAGATAATACTCGCCCAGCTGGTAGGCGCTCAGAAAAAAGACTCCATCAAAAAGATGATAGGAACGCTGTTCGTGGCGACGATAGTCATCGCCGCGTGCATGCTGGCCATCTGCCTTGTGTTCGGAAGCACCTTCCTTCGTCTTCTCAACGCCGATCCTCTGGCTGCGCCTCTCGCCAGGGACTACTACCTGACAAGCATCTCCGGAGTGTTCTTCATAGCCGGATACAACATGTTCTGCGCGGTCCTCCGCGGCATGGGGGACAGCAAGAGACCTCTGCTCTTCGTGGCGATCGCGTCCGTTCTGAACATTGTTCTTGACATACTGTTCGTGGCGGGCTTCCATTGGTCCGCTTTCGGCGCCGCGCTGGCTACTGTAATAGGGCAGAGCGTCAGTTTTTTCTTCGCGCTGGTCTATCTATACCGCCGCAGGGAGAGCTTCGGATTCGACTTCAAACTCAGCAGTTTCAAGGTATATAAGGAAGAGCTCCGTCCTCTTATAAAACTCGGGATTCCCATGTCGATACAGATGGCGGCCGTTACCATCTCCAAGGCCGTGGTCTCCGCGTGGATAAACAGCAGCGGATACATGTACAGCGCGCTCAACGGCATTTTCAGCAAACTGGCCATGTTCATGGGCATAATCTCCAACTCCATGACCTCCGCCGGCGGAGCCAGCATTGCGCAGTGCATAGGCGCTAAAAAGTACGAGAGAGTGCCTAAGATAATGGGGATGGTGTTCCTTATCACAGGCATCATCTGCGGCGCGGTCTCTCTTGCAGTCTGCATCTTCCCGACCTTCGTGTTCGAACTGTTCACGACGGATCCTGCCGTAATAGATATCTCCGGGGTCCTTGTGGCGCCGGCAGTGGTCGTCATGCTCAGCGGCATATTCAGGTCCGTAGGAATGTCGCTCGTGAACGGTTCCGGCAATTCCAAGCTCAACCTGATCGTGGCGCTCATAGACGGAATAGTGGCCAGAATAGGCCTGTCCTACGTGCTTGGGTTCACCCTCAACATGTCCGTCAGGGGCTTCTGGTTCGGTGACGCGCTGGCGGGCTACATGCCCTTCGTCGTGGGGTTCATCTTCTTCCTTACGGGGCGCTGGAAGACCAACCGTCACATCATAAAAGAAGACAACTGATGTGCATATGACAGAGGATTTCTGATATAATATAATTTAGTGCTGCAGAGGTTATTAATGGACTATAAAAAGCTGGCGGAGTTTCTGTTCCCGGACGTGGACAGAACTCCCGAAGATTACGAAGAAATATATCCCGCAAGGAATCTCCCGGAAGGCGCGGAAGTGACGCGGCTGGCTCCCAGTCCCACAGGATTCATCCATCTGGGAAACCTTTACGGGGCCATGGTGGACGAACGGCTGGCCCATCAGGGCGGCGGCATCTGCTACCTTAGGATAGAAGACACGGACGAAAAGCGCGAGGTCGAAGGGGCGGTGCCCGTTCTGCTGGACGTTTTAAGTTACTTTGGAATAGACTTCGACGAAGGCGCCTGCAAGGCGGACGCTCCCGGATGTGAGCCCGTTCCGTCCGAGGAAGGCGCGGGGCAGAAGGGCGCTTACGGCCCCTACTGGCAGAGCATGCGCAGCGATATCTACAAAGCATGTGTCAAGAAACTGGTTGCGGAAGGCAAAGCGTATCCCTGCTTCATGAGCGAAGAGGAGATAGCGGACATCCGCGCGGCTCAGACCGCGGCAAAGCTGGATCCGGGCATCTACGGAAAGTACGCTAAGCACAGGGATCTTTCTCTGGAAGAGGTGGAGCGCAGACTGGCCGAAGGTCAGGAGTACGTAATACGCTACCGCTCGGAAGGCGACCCTGCCAAGTACTTCAAGGTGCGCGACGCCATACGCGGCGAGATCTCCATGCCCCAGAACATCCAGGACGTCGTAATACTCAAGAAGAACGACCTGCCGACCTACCACTTCGCGCATGTCGTGGACGACCACTTCATGAGGACCACGATCGTCATACGCGGCGAGGAGTGGATGGCCAGTCTGCCCATACACGAGCAGCTCTTCGGAGCCATGGGCTGGGAGCTGCCGCTGTACTGCCACACCACGTCCCTCATGAAGATAGACGAGGCCACCGGCCAGAAGCGCAAGCTCTCCAAGCGCAAGGATCCGGAACTTGGGCTCTCGTTCTACAAGGAGCTTGGATACTTCCCGGAGGCCGTGCGCGAGTACCTGATGACCATACTCTGCTCGGACTTCGAGCAGTGGCGCATCGCCAACCCGGACAAGGACTACGACGAGTTCACGTTCTCGCCGGACAAGATGAGCGACTCCGGCACGCTGTTCGACATAAACAAACTGAACGACGTCTCCAAGGACGTGCTGGCCAGGAAGAGCGCCGCGGAGATTTACGACTTCATGCTGGGCTGGGCGGAGGAATTCGATCCCGCCAAGTACGAACTGCTGGCGAACAACAAGGACATGCTGCTTAAGGTCTTCGACATAGACCGCGGCGGCGAGAAGCCCCGTAAGGATCTGGTCTACGCGGAGCAGATCTTCGCGTTCATAAAGTATTTCTTCGACGAGACCTTCGAATATGAGTCTGAATGGCCGGCGGAAGTTTCCGCGGAGGACCGCAGGGAGATACTGCGCCGCTATGCGCAAATGTACGATCCCGCGGACGACAATTCCGCGTGGTTCGAGAAGGTGCGCGGAATAACAGCGGATCTGGGCTATGCCGTAAAGCCCAAGGACTACAAAAAGAACCCCGACGCTTACAAGGGCCACGTGGGTCACGTGAGCGGCGTAATAAGAATAGCCATTACAGGCAGGGCAAACAGCCCGGACCTTTGGACCATACAGCAGATAATGGGCAGGGAAAAGACACTGGAGCGCATCGCGAAAGCGGCCGAAGCCTGAAAGGACGTCTATGAAGTATAAAAGCACAAGAGGTCTGGCCCCGGAGATGAACGTCTGCAGCGCCATCATAAAGGGCATCGCGGCGGACAGGGGACTCTATGTCCCGGATCATTTTCCGCAGCTTTCCGGCTACTGGGACAGGCTCTCGCAAATGACATATAAAGAGCTTGCGCAGGAAGTGCTTGCGCCTTATCTCCCGGAGTTTTCCGCGGAGGAGCTTAAGGCCTGCATAGACGGCGCCTACGACGGCAAGTATTCCGCGGAGGAGATTGTCCCCGTGGTTAAGGCCGGCGGAGCATGGTTCCTGGAGCTCTATCACGGGCCCACGGCGGCGTTCAAGGACATGGCGCTTCAGCTGATGCCCAGACTGCTTACCGCAAGCATCAAAAAAGAGCAGGAAGAAAAGACCGTAGTGATACTGGTCTCCACCTCCGGCGACACAGGAACGGCGGCCCTGAAGGGCTTCGAGAACGTCCCCGGAACGCAGATAGTGGTGTTTTTCCCGGACGGCGCGGTAAGCCCCGTGCAGGAAGCCCAGATGCGCACCGCGGACGGAGCCAACGCCCATGTGTTCTCCATCCTGGGCAATTTCGACGACGCCCAGACAACGCAGAAGCAGATCCTTTCGGACACAGAGCTGCTTAAGGAGATGGAGGCCAAAGGCTTTACCTTCAGCGCGGCCAACTCCATGAACATAGGACGCCTGCTGCCTCAGATAGTCTACTACGTGTGGGGCTACGCGCAGCTCGTGACAAAAGGGGATATCAAGGCAGGCGATCCGGTGAACATCTGCGTGCCGTCCGGCAATTTCGGCAACATACTTTCCGCGTACTACGCCATGAGGATGGGGCTTCCGGTAAAGCGCTTCATCTGCGCGTCCAACAAGAACAAAGTCCTTACGGACTTCATAAATACAGGCACCTACGACGTGAACAGGGAGTTCTACGTCACCAATTCGCCCTCCATGGACATACTGGTCTCAAGCAACCTGGAGCGCCTGCTGTTCCATCTGGCGGGAGAGGACGCTGCGGAGATACGCAGTTTGATGGACCAGCTCGCGAGCGGCGGGAAGTACACCGTAGGCGAGCAGGTCAAAAAGGGTCTGGACGAATGGTTCTCGGCGGGCTTCGCGACGGAAGAGGAGATAACGGACACCATAGGAAAGCTCTACAACGACCACGGCTACCTTATGGATACGCACACAGCGGTCGGATACAAGGTCTGGAAGGACTACGCGGAGCGCACCGGCGACGATACTCCGGCCCTCATCGCTTCCACGGCCAGCCCTTATAAGTTCGCTAAGGACGTTGCGGAAAGCATAGGCATAGGGCAGGGCGCGGACCCCTTCGACACGATAGACCGGCTCTTCGCGGCTACCGGGGCGCATGTTCCGGAAGGGCTCAAGGGCCTTAAGCAAAGAAAGATAATACACAAAGAATCTATACGAAAGGAAGACATGAAGGCGCGCGTTGCAGCGCTGCTGGGACTGTAGGCAATGGATCTTAAGAACTATAAACACATTCATTTTCTGGGCATCGGCGGCATAGGAATCTCTGCGATCGCGGAGATAATGAAGGACCGCGGGGCGGAAGTCTCCGGCTCTGACATGAAGGAGAGCACCGTCACGGATCATCTGCGCAGGCAGGGCATAACCGTGTACATAGGGCACGACGCGAAGAACGCGGAAGGCGCGGATCTGCTGGTCTACTCCAACGCGGTATCCATGGAGAATCCGGAGATACTGAAGGCAAAGGAAATGGGCATCCCTGTGATCTCAAGGGCTCAGGCGCTGGGCATGCTGCTGGCGGAGTACCCCAACTCCATAGCGGTATCAGGCACTCACGGCAAGACCACCACCACGTCCATGGTGTCGCTCATCCTTAAGAACGCCGGCAAGGATCCCACCATCACCGTGGGCGGCATACTCAACGAGCTGAAGGGCAACGTACGCATAGGCGGCAAGGAGTACTTCATAACCGAGGCCTGCGAGTACATGGACAGCTTCCTGGAGCTGCGTCCCACGATGGAGATAATCCTGAACATAGACTCGGACCATCTGGACTACTTCAAGGACATAAACCACATTACCCAGTCGTTTAAGAAGTTCGCGGAGGCGGTGCCGGAAGGCGGAGTGATAATCGCCTACGATGCCAACCCCTTCGTTAAGGCGGCCACCGAGAACGTCGGCTGCGCCGTAAAGACCTTCGGCTTCAACGAGGCCAGCGATTTCTACGCCAAGAACATCGCCTTCGACTCCATGGGCCATCCGTCCTACGATCTTTACACAAAGGATGGCTTCGTGGACAGGATCAAGCTTTCCGTGCCCGGCGAGCACAACGTCGCCAACAGTCTGGCGGCGATAGCGGCGGCCATGAACCTCGGCGTGGACGACATGGAAGTGATCAAGAGCACGCTCGAGGCATTTCGCGGCACCCAGAGGCGCTTCGACATAATGGGACGTATAAACGGCATCACCGTAGTCGACGACTACGCCCACCATCCCACGGAGATCAGGGCCACGCTGGCAGCGGCGCAGAAACTGGACCACAACAGGGTCTGGTGCCTGTTCCAGCCGCATACCTACACAAGGACCCTGGCCCTCATGGACCAGTTCGCGGACGCCTTTGAGGACGCGGACATAGTGTGCCTGGCGGAGATCTACGCCGCAAGGGAAAAGAACATATACAAACTTTCGTCCACGGTTCTGGAGAAGGACATTAAAAAGCGCCACCCGGATAAGATCGTAAGATTCATAGATGATTTCAGGGACATGGCCGACTATGTGCTTGATAACGCCGTGCCCGGCGACGTGGTCATAACCATGGGCGCCGGAGACATATATCACGTAGGCGAGCTGATGCTCGGCAAAGGAGAGAAAGCTTGAAGCGCGCCCAGAGAGCATGCATAATAACGCAGATCCTTACGGAGAATCCCAATAAGGATTATCCGCTGGCTTACTTTGCGGAGAAGTTCGGCTGCGCGAAATCCAGCGTTTCCGAGGACCTTCAGATCGTAAGGCAGTCCGTGGAAGAGGCGGGGCTCGGCTACGTGGAGACCACCGCGGGAGCAAGGGGCGGAGTGCGCTACGTTCCGTACATCAGCAAGGAAGCGTCCGCGGCGGATCTTAAGAGGTTCGGGGAGATGCTTGCCCAGCCCGACCGGAGCATAGGCAGCGGCTTCATATACACCACGGATCTTATGTCCGACCCTGTGTTCGTAACGCTTGCTGCGCGTGTATTTGCAAGGCATTTCGCTGCCACGGAGGCGGACGCGGTAGTCACCGTGGAGACCAAGGGAATAGGCGTTGCGCTCATGACGGCGCGCCTGCTCAACCTGCCGCTCGTCATAATCAGAAGAGAGGCCAAGGTCTCCGACGGATCCACGATAAGCATCAACTATTTTTCCGGATCCGCGGACAGGATACAGAAGATGAGCTTGTCCAAGAGGGCCATCAGGCCCGGTTCCAGAGCCATAATCATAGACGATTTCATGCGCGGAGGCGGATCGGTCAAAGGCATGCAGGACATGCTGGCCGAGTTCGACGCCAGGACCGTCGGCGTGGGCGTGGTGATCGTGGCCGGCAGGGACGAGCAGAAGAAGATCGGCAGCTATTTCCCGATCTTCCACTACGACGACGGCGGCGAGGTCTGCAGAGTGACCGTGGACCCGGAACTGCTGTAAGGACGGCTGTAAAACTATTCATATACAAAGTTATTTGAGAGGCAGAAAAATGATTGGAAATTTCAGGGAGTACGCGATCTTCACCTGCAACGGCAACAGGACTCTGGCGAACGAGATATCCGGACAGCTCGGAAAACCGCTCGGCGACGCCACGGTAAAAAAGTTCTCCGACGGTGAGATAGCCATCAACATCAACGAGAGCGTAAGAGGAAAGGACTGCTACATAATCCAGTCCACGTCCGATCCGGTCAACGACAACCTCATGGAGATGTGCATAATGGCGGACGCCATGAAGCGCGCTTCCGCGGGCAGGATCAACGCCGTCATCCCTTACTACGGCTACGGCAGACAGGACCGCACCGCTAAGGCCAGAGACCCCATCACGGCGCGGCTCGTAGCGGACATAATCCAGATCGCGGGCATCAACAGGGTGATAACCATGGACCTGCACGCGGCGCAGATACAGGGGTTCTTCAACATCCCAACCGATCATCTTCTGGGTTCTCCGATACTTACCAATTACTTCAAGAACCACGATACCGGCAACCTGGTAGTGGTCTCCCCGGACCACGGCTCCGTAAAGCGCGCGAGGGACATGGCCCAGCCGCTGGGAGTTCCCATCGCCATCATAGATAAGCGCCGTCCCAGGCCCAATGTCTCCGAGATAATGAACATCATAGGCGACATAGAAGGCAAGGACTGCATACTGGTGGACGACATGGTCGACACCGCAGGTACCATCTGCAACGCTGCCAACGCCCTTAGGGAGCGCGGAGCCCGCAGCGTAAAGGCCTGCGCCACCCACGGCGTACTGTCCGGCCCTGCCCTGGAAAGGATCGAGGCCTCCGCCATAGAGGAGATGGTGTTCCTGAACACCATAGAGATCCCCGAGGACAAGAAACTGGACAAGTTCACGGTGCTCTCCGTGGCGCCGCTGTTCGCGGAAGCCATCAAGAGGGTGTTCAGCAACGAGCCGGTGAGCGCGCTGTTCAATAAGTGATCACTGCCGCGCTGCGCGGCGCATTCGTAAGGCAAGGACAGACTATGTACATGATCTGCGGCCTGGGCAACCCGGGCAGACTCTACGAAAAAACAAGGCACAACATGGGTTTCGTCACGATAGACATTCTGTCGGACAGGTTCAACATACCCCTGAAAAAGCTGAAATTCAAGGCGCTGTACGGCGAAGGGGAGATAGGCGGCGAAAAGGTGATACTCGTCAAGCCCCAGACCTACATGAACCTTTCCGGTGAGGCGCTCAGGCCCATGGTGGAGTACTTCAAGATCCCCATGGACAAGCTGCTGGTGGTGTACGATGACATAGACCTGCCGCTGGGACGTACCCGCATAAGGCGGGGAGGCAGCGCCGGCACTCACAACGGCATGAGGTCCGTCATCTACCATCTGCAGAAGGACGACTTTGCCAGAGTGCGCATTGGCCTGGGACCGCACGGCGACGTTCCGCTGGACCGCTTCGTGATAGGCCGCTGGACCGATGAGGAGAGGCCCATACTGGGAATGGCCTGCCTGCGGGCGGCCGACGCCTGCGCCGTATTCGTTCAGCACGGCGTGGAGGAAGCCATGCAGCAGTTCAACGGCCTGCCCTGAGCTCCGGAACAGAGGATCGATATGACTTAAAGGAGGATAGGAAACTATCCTCTTTATTTGCGCGATTCAGCAGGCGGCTGAGGCGTCAAAAAAGTATGCATATGTTGTATTTTCGGCCTGTTCGGGGTATAATATCTTGTTAATATGGAGGAATCTACAGTATGGATGACAGACCTATCGGAATATTCGATTCCGGAGTAGGCGGACTAACAAGCATAAACGCTTTTTCGGAGGTGCTTCCCTTCGAAAGCATATTATATTTCGGCGATACTGCGAGGGCTCCCTACGGGTCTAAAAGCCCCGCTACGGTAAGGGCGTTCTCCAGGGAGACTGCGCAGTTTCTGATCAACGCGGGAGCCAAGATCCTTGTCGCGGCATGCAACACCAGCTCCGCCGCAGCTCTGGACTACCTGCGCGAGAGTTTCCCCGGAATGATAGTGCAGGGGATAATCGAGCCCTGCGCGGAGCAGATAGCCGAGGAATGCACGGAGGACGACCGCATAGGCATCATCGCCACCCAGGTAACGGTAAACAGCCGCGCATACGAGACGGAGATCGCGAAGCACAACGCGGAGCTTAAGGTGTTCTCCGAGGCCTGCCCGGACTTCGTTCCGCTGATAGAGAGCGGGGCCTTCGAGAGCGAGACCATGGAAGCGTCCATCCAGCACCACATCGGGCGGCTGGTGAACGAGTGCGGAATAAACGTGCTGGTGCTTGGCTGCACCCACTACCCCATAATCAGGGACAGCATAGAGCGCCTGTTCCCGGGGCTGCGCATCATCGATCCGTCTGCCGCGCTGGCAAAGAAGACCAGGGCGATACTGGAAGAAGAAGGCATGCTGGCCAGCGACTGGCCCGGCTGGCGCAAGTTCTACGCGAGCGATCTTTCCCCCAGGTTCCTGAACGTCATAGAGCGGCTGGGAATAAAGGGCGATTACTCGCTGGAACGCCACAGACTGTAAAGGCGTGCGCCGCGGGCTGAAACGTCCGCGGAGCAACGCTTAAGGAGCAGAGGATGACACTGGAAAAACTCTACAAACTGCTGGAGATGGACGGCCCGGAGGACATGGAGTACTTCGAGCAGTTCGCGGATCTCATGGAGATGGACGAGGACGTGCCTTTCGACCTCTTCTACATAGTCCTGTCCAAACTGACTCCGGAGAACGCGGGAGAACTGGCCGAGAACTATTTCGAGGACCTTTCCAACGCCGCGCCGGAGGACGAGAACGACCTGGTGCTGCTTCTGGACTCCCTGGAGGAGAACCTGATGCACCTTGCGGAAGACATAGAGGACGGCGACTGCAGGCGCAGCTTTGCGGAGCAGCTTTATAAGTTCCGCGAGTGGTACAAGGCCCCCGGCGGAGCGGAGATAAACGGCGAAAAGGTCAGCGTGTTCGAAGCGCTGCTGCAGGCCAGGACGGACGCCATAAGCGGCGACACACACGAGCTGGCATTCCCGTCAACGGACGATTTCAAAATGGAGGACGCGTCGTACGGACTGGGACGCTTCAGCCAGATAGACATAACCGCGGAGCCGGAAGACGGCACGGACGCGGAAGAAACAGAAGACAACGAAGAAAACGGGTAAGCGAAGCAAATAGATGAAAGTAGAACTCAGCTGCAGCAGAATCAAGAAGATAGCAAGACAGATGTTCCGCGGACACTGGGGAGGAGCGTTTCTGGCGGTCTTCATTTGCGCGGTGCTGGTCAACGGCCCCGGCCTCATAGTTTACTATCTGTCCGGGTCTCAGACCGTCGCCACGATAGTGGATCTGTACGTGCTGTTCGTCAGCGGGCCGCTCACTCTGGGGCTCTCCAACTATTTCCTGGAGGTGTTCCGCGGCACGAACGAGCCCGGGATGGGCAGCTTCACCAACAGGGGCGCGTACCTTTTGAGCGGAGTAGCGCTCTATGTAACGCAGTTCATACTGATATTCCTGTGGAGCATGCTCTTCGTGATCCCGGGGATACTGGCCGCGCTGAGGTATTCGCAGGCCTTCTATGTCCTTGCGGACGACCCGGAGGCAAGGCCCATGGACTGCATCAGGCGCAGCAAGGAGCTTATGTACGGCAACAAGGGAAAGTTCGTGCTCCTGCTGCTCAGCTTCCTGCCGTGGATAATACTTGCGTCCATACCCGCGGGCATAGCGCGTTCCCAGCTTATCGGACCCGTTTCGTACTACGACCTCAACCAGCTCGCGCAGGCGCTCAACGAAGCGTCCATGAACCCTCTGGTGGTTCTGCTCACGATACTTACGCTTTTCGTTCAGGTATATGTACTTGCGTCCACGGCCTGCTTCTACGACCTTGCCGCGGGCAATCTGGTGGTGGAGCACGGGGACGTTACTTACGATGGATACATAGCCGACAGCGTAGACAGATACGAGATTACCGGCTTTGAATCAAAATATAAAGACGATCAGGAGGAATAGAGATGAAACTCAGGGAGTATGTTGAAAGACTCGGCAGGGAAGGTCTGGACGTCGAGATAAAGGCGCCCGGACGCGAAACGCTTACGGAGGCGGACCTTGCGCAGGAGATAGAATGGCTTTCCTGCGACTCCAGGGACGTTAAGCCCGGCACGCTGTTCGTGTGCAAAGGCGTGGCCTTTAAGCCCGAATACCTGCAGCAGGCGGTGGAAAAAGGGGCCGTCGCCTACGCTCAGGGCAAGGACATAAGAAGGGCCATGGCCATACTTGCCAACATGTTCTTTGACGATCCGTGGAAGGACATGTCGCTCATAGGCGTCACCGGCACCAAGGGCAAATCCACGACTCTTTACTACATAAGAGCCATACTGGAACACAGCAGCATCTGCGGACCGGACCGTTTCGGCTTCGTCTCGACCATAGATACATACGACGGCATTAACCGTTTCCAGAGCCATCTTACGACTCCGGAGATAATAGAGCTTACAGAGCACCTTGCGAACATGAGGACCAGCGGCATAAAGATCTCCGGCATAGAGGTCTCCTCGCAGGCTCTGAAGTACGACAGGGTGTACGGATACAGGTTCAGCCACGGAGTGTTCGTAAGCTTCGGGCAGGATCACATAGGCAGCACCGAGCATCCGGACGTGGAGGACTACTTCCGCTCCAAACTCATGCTCTTCGACATATCGGACGTGGCTGTACTTAACCTCAGCAACCGCCGCGTTGCTGAGGTGATAGAAGCCGCAAGGAAGTGCAGGAAGGTCTACTGCTGCACGGAGGAGAACCTCCGCAAGGAGGGCGGCGAGGTGTGCTTCGACGCAGTCATCTACGACGGCATACCGGCTCCATACGCCAAGGAAGGCGACGCTCCCGTGACAAAGCGCGTGGTAAAGGGAATACGGCTCTCGATGCCCGGACTCTTCAATTCGGAGAACGCTTCCGAGGCCGCGGCCGTAGCTCTGGACCTGGGCGCCACGGAAGAGGACGTCGTGGAAGGACTCAAGGGAGTGCTCGTGGAAGGCCGCATGGAGTTCTACGAGAACAAGGAACGCGACGTAATAGCCATAGCGGACTACGCACACAACGAGATCAGCTGCAGGAAGCTGCTGGAGTCCGCAAGGGCAGAGTATCCCGGCTACCGTCTGGAAGTAGTCGTCGGGTTCCCCGGAGGCAAAGGCATACAGCGCAGGGTAGACATACCCAAGGTCACCGCGGAACTGGCGGACTTCACCTGGGTCACCGAAGAGGACCCTGCCAACGAGGACCTCATGGAGATATGCCAGGAGGCGTACGGCAACCTGGTGTCCTTCGGCGGCAAGGGCTGCATATGCCCCAACAGGCAGGAAGCCGCAAAGCGCGCCATCCTTGAGGCAAAGCCCAAGACAGTGGTAATGATAATCGGCAAGGGCAGCGAGGCCTACGCGTACAGGAAGGGAGTCTACTACCCGGTGCCGGCCGACACGGAACTTGCAAGGAAATACATACAGATGTGATGAACGCCCCGGGGCTGCGCAGAGCAGGCGCCCCGCGGCAGAAGATAAAAGGTAAGCACTATGGAGAAGAATTTAGCAAAGACCTACGATCCCAAGGCATTTGAGGACCGCATATACAAGGAGTGGGAGGAGTCCGGCAAGTTTGCTCCGGACATGGATCCCGACAAGAAGCCGTTCACCATCGTGATGCCGCCGCCCAACATCACCGGCCAGCTGCACATGGGCCACGCCATGGACGCGGCTCTTCAGGATGTGCTGATCCGTTTCAAGAGGATGCAGGGCTTCAGCACCCTGTGGCTTCCGGGCACGGACCACGCAAGCATAGCCACCGAGGTGAAGGTGGTCGAAAAGATCAAGAGAGAAGAAGGCAAGACCAAGGAAGATCTCGGACGCGAAGAGTTCCTTAAGCGCGCCTGGGCCTGGAAGAAGGAATACGGCAACCGCATAACCACGCAGCAGCGCAAGATGGGTACCTCCTGCGACTGGAGCCGCGAGCGCTTCACCATGGACGAGGGCTGCAACGAGGCGGTAAAGGAGCACTTCCTGCGCCTCTACAACAAGGGCCTCATCTACAAGGGCAGCCGCCTCATCAACTGGTGCCCGGTCTGCGGTTCCGCGCTCTCCGACATAGAAGTGGAGCACGTGGACAAGCAGGGCAAGTACTGGTACTTCCGCTACCCCGGAGCCGACGGTTCCGAGGGTATAACCGTTGCAACTTCAAGGCCTGAGACCATGTTCGCCGATGTCGCCATAGCGGTCAACCCGGACGACGAACGCTATAAGGACCTGGTC
>JAFZRK010000011.1 GCA_017619905.1 Bacillota bacterium | reverse complement strand
CTAAGGCCGCTCTGGCAGAGTCCCAGGCAAAGGTCGCAGCCGAGAAGGCCGCTGCAGAGAAGGCAGCCGCTGAGAAGGCCGCAGCAGCTGCTGCAGACTTCGCCGCTAAGAAAGAGACTCTTGCATCCAATGTGGAGACCAAGGTCGAGGAAGAGAAGAAGGGATTCCTTTCCGGTCTCTTCGGCAAGAAAAAGTCCTAAAACTTCAGCTGTAAAGCTGACTAAGGCCCCGGATCTTTCCGGGGCTTTTTCATTGGCAGGAATGGCGGTCCGGCACCCTTAGCGCGCATTCTGAAGCAGTTAATAAAAAAAGCCCCGCCGGAGAGGCGGGGCGGAAATGCGCGTACTGCTATTTCGTTTCGTCCGTTACAACGGTGGTTATGTTGTCCCTGTTTGCGCAGAACTTGCACAGTCTGGTGCGGTTCGCGGCTATTGCCTCGTCCACGGTGCCGTAGGTCAGCTGCTCGGAAACGTTGAGCGCCTGGCAGTCGTCGTGGGTGTGGTATACCTTTCCGAACGGGGACCAGTAGACTATGGTATCTCCGAGAGCGGTCTCCGCGGCGTTGAGCTCTTCGCTGGAGACGGGGTTGTAATCGATGCTGGCGGCGCCTCCGATAAGAAGGGCTATTATCGCAACGATGACAGCGATCGTCTTGGTCTTCTTGTCAAGATCCTTGTTGGTGAGCAGAAGGATTATGATAGGAATGAACGCGAAGCAGGAAACTATCAGTCCCAGGTTGTTCCACAGCCAGAACTTTACTTTGTTGGCGGCGGATGCCGGAGCGATGTGGTTGGCCTTCTTCCAGAGCGAGGATCCGATGATGACGCAGACGAGATCCAGCACCAGGAACGCGATGAGCTGCCAGATCTGCGGCATGAAGTTGAGACTGATCTTGCCGAACAGCACCAGTATGGCGAGGGCTTCGAACGCGATCGCAACTATCCAGAGGATGACTGCGC
Source organism: Bacillota bacterium (assembly GCA_017619905.1). GTDB lineage: Bacteria > Bacillota > Clostridia > Peptostreptococcales > Anaerovoracaceae > RUG13409. The sequence goes on along the minus strand of JAFZRK010000011.1, from coordinate 9,877 downwards.
CGGCTCTGAGTCCGCCCGCGTTTCCTACCGGTTTGGCCGCCTTTGCGGTATAGCCGGACGGAGTGGTTATGGTCTCTTTCTTCTTGGCAGCGGAGCTTTCGGAAGCAGCTACCAGTTTCTTTTCTTTCTTTTCAGCCATTTAGTTATCTCCTTTTATCTGAATGCACTCGATAACGACTTTTTTTACGCAAATCATTATACACGATTTTTGCTGCAATTAGTATATTTCTTGCATTTTTAGGATAAAAAGAGCATAATTGATTCGTTAGCAAAACAACACGGTTTTCTGAATATAATATCGGAGGAACAAAATGGATCTTTCAAGCTTAATGAACGTATTTCTGAGCACGCAGAGCCAGCAGGGCATCAGCAGCGCTACGGGCTCTTCTTCGACTGATGTTACCAGCATTCTTGCAAACGCGCTTCCTTCGCTTCTGGCAGGAGCCAACAAGCAGTCCCAGCAGACTTCCACCGCTACCAGCTTTGCCAAGGCGCTTGCATCCCATGCTCAGGATGACACTTCCAACCTGGCGTCCTTCTACAACAACGTAGATCTGAACGACGGCGCAAAGATCATCCAGCACCTCTTCGGCAACCAGACCAACTCCATCACCAAGAGCGTTGCAAGCCAGGCAGGCGTTACCCAGAAGCAGGCGACGTCCGTTCTTTCCGCTGCGGCTCCTCTGCTCATGAGCTTGCTCGGCCAGCAGACCACCGCGCAGACCAAGACCGCTACCACGCAGAAGGCCAAGACCGCGCAGACCACGGATCTCATGTCTTCGCTGCTCAGCAACGTGGACGTAGGCAGTCTCATCGGCACCATGCTCGGCTCCGGAACTTCTTCCAGCAAGAAGAGCACTTCCAAGAAGAGCGGCGTAGACCTCAGCGACGGATTGGACATCGGCGACGTAGTAGGCATCGTAGGAAAGCTTATAAAGTAAGCCCCGAGCCCTGCATACAGGCAAAAGACAGAAGAACGGCTCCCTGCGGGGAGCCGTTTTCGCATGCATGGGCCGCGGCTTTGGACAGCGGCAGTTTTTTTGTGTAAAAAGTATTATCAGTCGCGCGAGTTTCGGGTATAATAAAACATTATATGCGAGGTCAGATATGAAGAAAGTCTTTTCTAAAGAAAGACCCGCGGAGATACTCAATTTCATAAACGAGGACATCCGCAGGCATAAGCTTAAAAAGAACGAAGAGAACAGGGCGCTCCTCATGTCCGAGGAGACTCTCATGACCATGCTGGAGAACGCAACGGACGAAGAGATAACCGTAAAGACCAGCTACGTCGGCGGCACGTTCAAAATAAAGTTCTTCTCCAAAGGCGAAGCGTTCGATCCTCTCAAGGTAAGCGGATCGGATCCCATGCGCGCCGCGCTGATGCAGTCCTTCGCGGACGACATCCACGCCAAGAACCAGAAGGGCACAAACGTCATAACCATCACGGCCTACAAGTCCCGCTACATGCTGCTCTACAAACTGGTGGGCGCGGGCATACTTGGACTTGTGCTGTCGTTCATTCTCAAGGCGGCCCTGTCCCCGCAGGTCTGCCAGTGGATAGCAACGGAGATAATGGACTCCGGGCAGACGCTGTTCATGAACTGCCTCAACATGCTGATCCCGCCGCTGGTGTTCTTCTCCATAGCCAGCGCCATAGTCGGCTTCGGAAACCCGTCGCAGCTGGGCAGGGTAGGCGGCAAGATAATGGGCATCTACATGATGACCACCCTCTGCGCCACGGTATTCGGCTTCATAATGGTGGAGATATTCAAACCGTACCGCTTCGGATCCGTCGCGCTCAGCGGGACGGTAGCCGCGGACGCTGCCGTGGACATTTCGTTCAAGGATTCGTTCCTTAAGATAATCCCGGAAAACTTCATAAAAGCGTTCCTGGAAGGCGACACCATACAGATAATATTCCTTGCGGTATTCATGGGCCTGGCGGTGACCGCCGTGGGCGCCAAAGCCAAGGCGATACAGGACATCATCAACGCGGGGAACGAAGTGTTCCTCAAGATGACCAACGCCCTGGTGGGCTTCATGCCGCTGCTTATATTCTGCATAGTTTCCAAGACGATACTCGCCGGAAGCGCGGGAAGCAACATGGGCAAGCCGATACTTGCAGGCGTGGGAGTCTACCTGCTCACGATAGTGGTGATGATAGTCTTCTACCATCTGCTTCTGTGGATCCTGGGCAAGCTGAAGCCCCTTGTATTTACAAAGAAATACCTGCCTTACATACTGCAGGTGGTCGGCACGGGTTCTTCCAGCGCCGCCATACCTCTGAACATGAAGATCTGCGGGGATCTGGGCATAGACAGAAAAGTGTATTCGCTGTCGATTCCTCTGGGCGCTACGGTAAACATGGACGGTACCACCATCTACATGTCGGTGTTCGGTCTGCTTCTGGCCCGCCTGTACGGACTGCCCATCAATCTGCCGGTCTACATAACCATGACGTTCGCGATATTCATGCTGTCCGCGGGCGCTCCCCCGGTGGTGGGTTCCTCCATAATCTGCCTTACGGCTCTGCTCAGGACGCTGGGTCTTCCGGTGGAGGAGGCGGTAGCCATGGTGCTGGGCGTAGAAGTCATCGCGGGTCTTCTGAGGACCGCGAACAACGCCGTCTGCGACATGGTCGGCTCGCTCATCGTGGCGAATCAGGAGAACATGCTGGACAAGAAGAAGTACTATTCCAAAAACTGACCTTCCGTGCTGCGGCTGACGGTATCAAGGATAATAAAACAACGGCTCTCCGGAACCGTTGTTTTTTATGCGTATTATCCGCTTGCGGCGAATGATCCGCCTATATCTCCTTGATGTCGAAGAACGCCAGCAAGCTCTTGTACAGGTCGCTGTCCGGACCGAAACCGTAGACGGTGTCCAGCCGGTAGATTATCGTGGAAGAGTAGAAGCTGAATATCCTGGACGCAATGCCGCACGGATCCGTGACCGTGCCGTTCTCCGTAACGTTTATGTATGCGTTCTTTAGCAGCCAGCTGTCGTTTATGTATTTCGCTACCAGATCCGGGTCCAGATCGTTGTAGTTGAAGCAGCTCTGGGTGTCTACGGGGTCTATGTTGAACAGATACGTAAGCGCCTGAGCTTCCTTCTCGATGCCTTCCGGGCTCCGGTCCGGAATGTCGGCCATGTGCCTTATGATGTCCGCTATCAGCGGGGCGTTGTAGCCGCCCTTGAAGTTGACCAGCTTTATCTCGTCGAAGGTGCAGAGGGCAGCCAGCGCAGCGCATTTGTCTTTCTCGGCGTTCTCCAGGAAGCCCTTCAGGGTGGAGTAGGTGTCGATACTGCCTGCCATCATGTCCTTGAGCTGCTGTATCTCAAGGATGGCGCGCAGTTTGTTGGACGTGCGGCCTTCCTGCTCCAGGACCTTCTTGAGCTTCGCGTCCTGTATGGTGTCGCTCAGCTCCGTGGACAGGATTCCGTACAGGCGGTCGGCTTCCTCGTCTGTGCGCAGGGTATCTATCAGGGCCTTTACCGTCTCCTCGTCGCCGGACTTGTTGAAGATGGTACTGAACCCCTTGGCGCACTCCGCGCACTGCGTAAGGGAGAACTTCTGTCCGTTGTACTCCACTCCGGTGAGCGCGTCTTCGACCGGCTTTAAGAGATCGCTGCCAAGTCCGTATTTTTCAAGGGCCGGCAGTTCTTCTTCAATGCCCATTCCGTAGCTGTCCGCTATGTTCAGGAGCTTGCCGTAATTCGAAGCGTAAAAGTCGGCCGGGATGACGAACACCGCCGCTATCACTATGCCCGAGATAAGGTTCAGGATCAGCTTCAGGAGAACGTTGGGCTTCTTCTTTTCCTTATCCTTGTCTTTTTTCCTATCCTTCGCTATGAAGTGGAAAAAGAGGCCGATGATGATGAACAGCACTATGAACGCGGCCAGAATGGCGGCCGGTCTCGCCGCCGTAGTCATCATCTGCCTGAAGAAGGGCAGGTCCTCGGTGCCGAAACCGTATTTGCTCTCGCCGAAGGAATACAGTTTGTCTGCGATTTTTACGGTAAGGAAATATGCCGCCGCCGCGCTTATAAGCACTGCCAGAAGGTGGAAGACGTCCCTCTTGTTGGAACGTTTTATTCCGAGCAGAAGCGCCAGTATGACTATGACGGCTGCAGCTGCGATAAGTATCATTGTTTTCTCCGAACGTTATTGTCTATGTTTCTGCGGAGCCGGCTCTTTTCAGTGTTCGGACTCCATGTCTATGACTTTTCTGAACTGCGTCTCGTAGAGCTCGCGGTACACGCCGTTCTTTGCCAGAAGCTCGTCGTGCGTGCCCTGTTCGGCGATGACGCCGTCCTTTACGACCAGTATGCTGTCCGCCTTCAGGATGGTTATGAGGCGGTGCGCAATGACTATGCTTGTGCGGCCTTCCATCATGTGCTCCAGAGCGTCCTGGATGGAGCTCTCGGATATGGAGTCCAGCGCGGAAGTGGCCTCGTCCAGTATCAGGATCTTGGGGTCCTTGAGGATGACGCGCGCTATGGAAATGCGCTGTTTCTCTCCGCCGGAGAGCTTAAGACCGCGGTTGCCCACGATGGTGTCGTAGCCGTCCGGCTGCGAGGTTATGTAGTCGTGGATGTTGGCTATCCTGCATGCCTCCTCCAGCTCTTCCTCAGTGGCGCTCTCCCTTGCGTAGAGCAGGTTCTCGCGTATGGTGCCGTTGAAGAGGTAGGTCTCCTGGGTGACCACGCCTATGCAGTCCCTCAGGTACTGCAGGTCGAAGTCGCGGACGTCCACGCCGCCTATCGTTACGCGGCCCTCGTCCACGTCGTAGAGACGGGGCAGGAAGTTTACGACCGTGGATTTGCCGGAGCCGGAAGGTCCTACCACGGCGTACATCTTGCCGCCCGGGACCGTAAAGTTGATGTCCTTGAGCAGCGGTTTTTCGGGTATGTACGAGAACTTGACGTGCTCGTAAGCGATGTCCGCGTTCTGCACGTCCGGCTTCTGCCCGTTCTCCGGGGATACTATCGTGGCTTCCTTGTCGAAATAGTCGAAGATTCTGGTGAACAGCGCCAGAGACCTTGTAAAGTCGACGCCTATGTTGAGCAGCGATTCCACCGGCCTGTAGAGCCGGTTGACCAGCGCCACCGTAGCGGTGATGACGCCTACGGTGAGCGTCGTATCCATCTTTGTGATTATGAAGTAGCCGCCGGCAAAGTAGATGAGCAGGGGACCTATCTGGGTGAACATGCCCATCACCACGCGGAACCAGCTGCCGCTGCGGGTCTCCTTAAGGGACAGCTGCGTCACTTCCTCGTTGACCTTTACGAAGCGGTCGTATTCTTCCTTTTCTCGGGTAAACAGCTTTACCAGCATGGAGCCGGAAACGCTGAGAGTCTCGTTGATCAGCTGGTTCATCTCGTCGTTCTTGGCCTGGCTCTCGGAGAGCAGTTTCCAGCGGGTGCGTCCTACGGATTTTGTGGGTATTACAAGCAGCGGAATTACGATTATTCCTATTATTGCAAGCTGCCAGCTCATGGAGAACAGCGCCACAAGGGTGGTTATCACCGTGGCGACGTTGCTTACTATGCTGGACAGCGTGCCGGAAATGACCGTGCTTACGCCGCTGATGTCCGTGTTCATGCGGGTTATGATGTCGCCCTGTTTTTCGGAAGTGAAAAACGAGTGCGGCATGTGCTGCAGATGGTCGTACATCTGGTTCTTCATGTCGAAGATTATGCGGCGGGATATCCAGGAGTTTATGTAGCTCTCTATGACGCCTATTATCTGCGACACTGCAAGCGTGCAGAAGGCCAGGATCAGCAGTTTTATCAGCAGCTGCATGTCCTTGCCCACCAGCGCCTGGTCCACTATGCGTCCGGTTATTATGGACGGGAAAAGCCCTACCACCGACGACAGCAGTATGGCTATGAAAACGAATATGAACTGCAGCCAGTACGGTTTAAGATAGCTCAGTATCCGTATTATCAGGTCTTTGGAGACTTTGGGCTTGTTCTGCTTCTCCTCCTCTGTAAGGAAGCCCCGCGGCCCCAGTCCTCCGTAACGTCCTGGCATGTGATGCCTTTCCGGGATAAACCCTGCGCTTTATTAAGAAAAGCAGCCGCAAATACTGCGGCTGCCCTGTCCGTTGGTTTTGTAATTAGTACTCTTTTACGACCTCGGCATCCGGAGCGTTCCTTCTGATGCTGTCGATTCCGTTGAGGCAGGAGGCCTTAGCCTTGTAGCTCTCGCCGGTGGCTATGATCTCGCCGTTGCGGGCCTTGAGCCTGAAGCGGAACTCGCCGGCCTTGTCCTTGTATACCTCGAACTTGGGGTTGGGGAGCTTCTCGAAGTTTTCTACGGTCTGGTCTTCCAGCTTGCCTTCTGCGGCGTTCTTGCGTACGCTCTCGATTCCGTTGAGAGCAGCGCCCTCGGTGGTGTAGACTTCGCTGACGGCGATGATCTCGTTGTTGCCTGCCTTAAGGTTGAATACGAAACCATCGTTCTTAGACTTCTTTAATACGAATTTGCCCATTGTATGTACGTCCTTTCTTAAACAGTCGATTCCTAGATCCCGCGAAACTCCGGGACATCCATTAATATCCAACTGATATTATACAGAAACGAACTTAAACTGTAAACATTCAAACCCTTGTTTTTTGTGCCCGTTTCTTTCATTTTTTGAGTTTTACGCTATATGTGGTATTATATACGTAAATACAAACGAAATATGCGGCCTTAACGGAGGGCGGAAGCTTGAAATACAAGGAGATAAAGATATACGCAAAGGACAGCGCGCAGCTGTCGCAGCTTACGGAGGAACTGACCGCGATGGGTTACGAGGATCTTCTGATAAACGATCCTGCGGATGTGGACGAACTTCTGGAAGGCTCCTGGGCGTACACCGGAAGCGTCGCGGACAAGGAGCTTCTGGACTCTTTCAGAAGCAGCGCCTACGCGGTGGTGTATCTGGATGCGGATGAACAGCAGTCAGAGGAGCTTTCGGAGATCATGAAGCGCTTTGAGAGCAGCCAAGCGCTGGTGGACGATGAGGACTGGCTCCACAAGTGGGAGGAGTACTACGTGCCGTTCCGCATAACGCCGGACATAGTCGTAAAGCCGGTATGGCGCGAGTACGAAAAAGCGCCCGGCGAGCTTGTCATAGACATAGATCCGGGGCTTGCCTTCGGAACGGGAACCAGCCCCACGACCTACCTTGCCGCGCGGCTCCTGGAAAAGCATGTAAAGACGGGCATGGACGTGATAGACGCGGGCTGCGGTACCGGGATCCTGGCGGTGATAGCTTCAAAGCTGGGAGCGGGCAGGGTGCACGCCGTGGACATAGATCCGGAAGCGGTCGCGGCTGCCGAAAACAACGCGAAGATCAACGGATGCGGAAACATAAGCGCGGCGGAGGCGGACCTTCTTAAAGGGGTTGAGCAGCGCGCGGATCTTGTCATAGGCAACCTTCTGGCACCGCTCGTAATGGCGCTTTCGGAGGAGGTGGCAGAGCGCTCTGAGCCGGGGACCGTTTTCGTTGCGAGCGGCATTATTGACGACATGGAGGAGGAATGCCTGGCGCACGTAATGGCTCAGGGCTTCGAGTTCCTGGAGATAATGCGCGACGACTGCTGGACCGCGTTCGCTGCGAGGTTTAAGGGCAACTGACGGATCGGGCGGCAGCGTTTTTTGCTCGGACCCGCTTAAGAGAATTAGTTCTCTGAACACGACTGCACTGTACATACATTTGTACAGTGCTTTTTATATAATCAAGCTGCAAAAGGGAACTGAAGCAAAAGGAGGTGCCGAAATGACGAGAGTGTTCTTCGATATGGACGGCGTTCTGGCGGAATACAGATACGTGCCCTACGCGGACATGCTGCAGGAAGGGTACTTCAGGGATCTGGCTCCTCAGGAGGAGGCGGTAAAGGCCATAAAGAAGCTTGCGGAGGATCCGGGACTGGAGGTCTGGACGCTGTCGGCGGTGATAGAAGAGAACCCTTACGCGCTGGAAGAAAAGAAGAACTGGCTGGCGGAACAGCTCGGCGACTCGATGAACAGCATAAAGTCGGTGTTCCCGTTCTGCGGCACCAGCAAGAGGGATGCGGTGCCCGGCGGCATAAGGCCCACGGACATCCTGATAGATGACTACAACGCAAACCTGCGCGACTGGGAGACCCAGGCGGTATCGATAAAGTTCCTGAACGGAATTAACAACAGGCACGGCTCCTGGAAGGGCCGCACCGCGGGCGGAAGCGCGGGAAGCATAGAGGCGTCGGTGTACGCCGCCATCGGCTGAACGTATGCTAAAGCAGCGACCGCACCAGATCCATGGTGCCGCTGCAGTCCTGAAGCAGGGGTATTATCGAAACGCTTATCCAGCCGTCTTTTATCATTGCAGTGTCGGAGTCATCACCGGCGTGCACCATCTCCATCGCGAAGCTCGCGAAGGCGTAGCGCTCGGTGTTTTTCGAAGCTTCTTTCTCATCCTCTGAATAATCCATCATGGTGTACCTGGGAGGGTACCGCAGCTGCGCTAAGGACGCGGCGCGGTATCCTTTTATTTCGGACCACGGAACGTTGGGCGCGTTGACGTTAAGGATGGTGTCCTCGGGCAGTTTCCCTATGAAACGCCCGCAGATGTGCGGCACAATGATATCGAAATTGTCCAGATAATCTATGCCTTTCGTACTGGAAAAAGCCATGGCGGGGAATCCGTCGATCACCGCTTCGCGGCAGGCGGCCAGAGTCCCGGAATAGTTGATGTCCGAGCCCGTGTTGCCTCCGTTGTTTATGCCCGAGCAGACCAGGTCGACGGTTATTCCTTTCGCTCCGAGAACGGCCAGCGCCAGCCGCACGCAGTCCGCCGGAGTGCCGCTGCAGCTCTTTGCCCAGACGACCGCGGGACCGAGGTCTTCCGGCGGGTAATCGTACAGAAACAGATCGTCGAAAAGCGTCAGCCCGTGGCCGACGCAGGACCTTTCGCGGTCCGGAGCGCATATGTACAGCTCAGCGTCTTTGATGCGTGAGAGCAGCTGAGCGAGTTTTTTGATTCCGGGAGCGTTTATCCCGTCGTCGTTGCTTATCAGTATGTTCATTTCAGTCATCCTCTATGCGCCTATTGTACTATATCCTGCCGCTTTTTGCCAAGTACGCGGATGACCGGGGCGTCTTCTTTCCGTGCCCGGGTCCGCTTGCGCGGCGTGCAAAAAACGAGTATAATCAAAGTGGCTGAAAGTATGCGCTAAGCACGGTCATCACCGGAGAGGAATCGGAATGCACGACTCAATAATGGAGAACGGTCTGGAACTCGAAAGACAGTGGAAGGAATACCTGGGTCTTTACACTCTGGCCGACCTTAACGAGCAGTACGAAAAAGGCAACATAAAGGAGATCATCCAGATCTGCGAAGCCATGCACGACAGGCGCATCGTCCAGATCGCCTACGGCATAAGACGCAGCGGGAAGCGGCTCGTCTTCCTTGCCGGCCCCAGTTCTTCCGGAAAGACCACCACCGCCAAGAAACTCTGCATACAGATGATGGCGGAAGGCCTCAAACCCATATACATCGGCATAGACGACTACTACAAGGAGCGCGACGAGATCCCCTACGGCGAGGACGGGCTTCAGGATTTCGAGTCCATAAGCGCCATAGATACTGAGCTCTTCAATACGCAGATAGACGACATCCTGCACGGCAAAGAGGTGGACATACCCAGCTTCAATTTCGTGACGGGAAAGAAGGAATACGGCAAAAGGCACATAAAGCCCAGAGACGGTCAGCCCATAGTCCTGGAAGGCATCCTGGCTCTTAAGCACGAGCTGTCGGAACACCTTCCGGAGGAGGAGAAGTTCCGCATCTACACCTGCCCGCTGTCTTCGCTCCAGCAGATCGACGGCAGCCGCATAAAGAGG
>JAFZRK010000195.1 GCA_017619905.1 Bacillota bacterium | reverse complement strand
GCGGAGGCCTTACCGTAGGCGACCATCCGGCGCCCTCGCTCTCCGAAAAGCCCCATATTATCCACAGGTGAGACCAGCCCTCAAGGCCGCGCAGTGCCGAGGGATCGCGGTACTCCTTTTCGAATACTACGCGCCCCGTAAGCTCCGGCACCAGACCGCCCTGCCTGGGAAGCCCGAACTTGCCGTCAAGGTCCGTATGAATAGTCGCTATCCTGCTTATTTCCATAAACTATAGAATACCACAAAACCGCCCTCTTTAGTTAAAAAGCGTGGAAAAACCTCCGCGGAAAAGGTATAATATCTTACACTTTACGGACATCAAAATGAAGACGGATATCAGGACAGCAAACACATTCACTAGCGGGCCCCTGTTCGCGCCCATAATAAGATTCGCCCTGCCGGTGCTGGGAGCCCTCATACTGCAGTCGCTCTACGGTGCCGTGGACCTGTGGGTGGTCGGGAAGTACGGCGTGACGGCGGACATTTCCGCGGTCGCCACCGGGGCTCAGTTCATAATGATGATAACCAACGTCATCATCGGTCTTGCCGTGGGAACGTCCGTGCTCATAGGGCAGAACATAGGCGCCGGAAGGCGGGATCTGGCCGGCGATATACTTGCCGCGGGAATAAAGCTCTTCGCAGTCTGCGCGGTCCTGGTGATGATCGTGATACCCCTTGCCGCGCCCGGCATCTGCACCCTTCTCAACTCGCCGGAAGAGGCGTTCCCAAGAGCCGTCTCGTACATGCGCATCTGCGGTCTGGGCGGCATCTTCATAGTCAGCTACAACCTGCTGAGCAGTCTCTTCAAAGGCATGGGTGATTCCAAGACCCCGCTCATGGCAGTCGGCATCGCCGCGGTGCTCAACATAGGCGGCGACATCGCCTTCGTAAAAGGCCTTAAGATGGGCGCTTCAGGAGCCGCTCTGGCCACGGTGATATCCCAGGGCATAAGCGTCTTCATATGCATCTTCATCATCAAGAAGCGCGGTCTGCCATTCGATTTTTCACTTAAGAATCTGAAAAAGAAGCAGTTCTCCAACATAAAAAGGAGCATCCGGCTGGGTGCTCCCATAGCGCTTCAGAGCGCGCTCGTAAACATATCGTTCCTGGTGCTGACCTCGATAATCAACGACATTGGCTTAACGGAATCCTCCGGTCTGGGCGTCGCGGAAAAGCTCTGCGCTTTCATAATGCTGCTGCCATCGGCCTTCGCACAGTCCATGTCGGCGGTAGTGTCGCAGAACGTGGGCGCCAGAAGGTTCGACAGGGCCAACAAGGCGCTGCTGATAGGCATCTCCTCCGCCCTCACCATAAGCGTGTTCGTAGGCTATCTGGCGTTCTTCCACGGAGAGCTGCTGGCCAGCATCTTCACTAAAGACGCAAGCGTAATGAAGGCCGCGGCGGACTACCTTAAGGCATACGCCATAGACTGTCTGTTCACGTCGTTCCTGTTCAACTTCATCGGTTATTTCAACGGCTGCGGCTACACGCTGTTTACGATGCTTCAGGGCATAATCGGCGCGTTCTGCGTAAGGATACCGGTGTCGCTCCTCATGAAGAGCATACAGCCGGTGTCGCTGTTCCGCATCGGTCTGGCGACGCCCTGCTCGACGCTGGTGCAGATAGCGTTCTGCGTAGTCGTATTCATCGTCAAGAACCGGAAGATCAAAAATCAGTCAGAGTTCTCTGATCTGAAGGACTGACGTCACATCTAACTATTACAAATACTAAAGGCAGACTGAATACTTTTTTTCAGCCCGCTTCGCGGCTTCACGCCGAGCCTTTCCGGGTCTTTTATCAGCTCGTTCCGTACTTCGTCCGAACTTGCTGTAAAACACCCTCGAAAAGTCTCTTCTGCCGCTTTCGGAGCGCTTCAAAACCGTATTCAGTCTGCCTTAATATTTTCTAATAATATGCGCGTCAGCCCTTCGGTTTCAGTATCTCTGCCTGTTTTTCGACGAATTCAGCGGTCTGCTTAACGGTCTCCGGATCCAGCGGGACCGGTATGCCGGCTTTCTCAAGGGTCTCGAAATATCCGTACTTTCCGCCCAGGCCGCAGAGTTTTATGTAGCTGCCCCAGGCGTCTTCGCCGGCGAGCTGCTTGCGGTAGAGCGAGAACGCTCCAAGCCCCGCAAGAGCATAGTCTATGTAGTAGAACGGGTACAGGAAGATGTGCTGTTTCTGCATCCAGAAGCCGCCTCCCTCCAGGAACTCGTTGCCGTCGTAGCTGCGCCAGGGCATGTACTTCTGCTCCGTCTCCTTCCAGAACCTGCGCCAGTCGGCCGGTCCGGACGCAGGATCCTCAAACACCCTGTGCTGGAACTCGTCAACGCATACCAGATAAGGAATGTCCCTGAACGCGTCTATGAAGTGCGCGTAGCGGTATCTGTCCGACTTGTCCCCGAAGAACCTCTCCATGTAAGGATAAGCAAAGAACTCCATGGTCATGGAGTGTATCTCGTTGATCTCGCTGGTGGAACCGGTAAGGGACTGTATGGGTAGCCGCCTGGACGCGTAGTAGGCCTGGAACGCGTGCCCCGCCTCGTGCGTAAGCACGTCTATGTCCGCGGAAGTGCCGTTGAAGTTGGAGAATATGAACGGCGCCTTGTAGTCCGGCATGAAGGTGCAGTACCCGCCCAGATGCTTGTTCTCTCTGGTGACGAAGTCGAACAGCTCGTGCTCCGTCATGAAGTCGAAGAACTCTCCGGTCTCGGGGGACATCTCATGGTACATCTGCCTGGCCTTCTCGGTGAGCTCTTCCGGCGTTCCTATGGGCTCCGCGTTTCCGTCCGGGAATATGAGGTCCTCGTCGTACCACTGGAGCTTGTCGACGCCTATGCGCTCCGCCTGCTCGCGGTACATCCTGTCGCAGAGCGGAGTTATGTACTGTCTTACCGCTTCGCGGAACTCCGCCGCCTTGGCAGCGTCGTAATCGTAGCGGCCTCTGGCAAGATACACGTAGTCTATGAAGCTGTTGAAGCCGAGCTTCTTTGCTATGCTGCAGCGGAGCTTCACCAGCTGTCCGTACTGAGCGTCCAGCTTGCCGGATACGCTTTCGTAAAGGTCTGCCCACGCGTCGAAAGCGGCCTTGCGCTCCGCGCGGTCCGGCACCTGCATGTGCTTCAGCAGACCGTAGAAGTTGCAGGTCTCCCCCATGAACTCCACGGAACAGGACGCGGCGGTCTTGGAATATTCGGTGGTCAGCTGGTTCTCCTTTATGGAAGGCAGGATGACGGACGCCTTCATGAACTGCTGCTGGATCTCGCTCTCCTTGAACATGTGCGAGCCGTACTTCTCCTCCATCTGAGGGCGGAACCTGCTGGCAAGGACGGCCTTGTTCACCTTCTTCATGGGCATCATCAGCTTGGGCATCTCTTTGTTGAAGAACTGGATCTCCGCGTCGTAGAACTCGTCCTTCATGTTCATGGTGTTGCGGACGTACGCTATGGTGTATTGCGTAGACACCGCCTCCATTACGCGCTGCATCTTAAGGAATGCCTCGTCCGCCTCTTCGAAGGTCTGCGCCTTCTTGAACTGCCGGAGCATTGCCGCGACGTCCTTTTTAAGGGCATTAAGATCCGGCCTTTTGTACTCCAGGTCCTTGAACTTTTCCATGGTTTTCTCCTTGTCGTCTGTATGTGAAACTATCCGTTTATTCTTATTACGCACTGCGCGTCCGGGTCGTCCATGATGATCTCCCCGACCTCCGGCGCTCTTATTGTTCCGCTCTTCGGATTCTTGATGCTCTCTATCCTGCCGGTCAGTTCAGCGTCCACGTCCGACTTCTCGAAGGACAGGTCTGCGCCGTCCATCCTGCAGTTCATAAGCTTTAGGCCTTTGCAGTAGCAGAGCGGCTGCGTGCCTCTAATGACACAGTTCTCAAAGGTGACGTTCTCGCAGTACCATGCCAGATACTCGCCGTTGATGATGCTGTCCTTAACGGTAACGTTCTTCGCGTGCCAGAAGGCGTCCTGGGTATTGAATTCGCAGTTGGTGAAGACGGAATCCTCTATGTACTGGAAGGAATACTTGCCGGAAAGCTTTACGCGTTCGAAGCAGAGGCGCTCAGAACGCATCATGAAGTATTCGCTGACAGCGGTGCAGTCCTTCATCTCCATGCCGCGCACGGACCAGCCGAACTCCGCGGAATCTATGTCGCAGTCCGACATCCGCACGTCTTCGCATTCGCGCAGGGCCTTTATGCCATGGAGCACGCTGTTCCTAATAGTTATGTCTTTCGAATACCACAGCGCGGCACGGCAGGTGCCCGTCATCTCGCTGTTTTCTATGGTCAGATGCTCGTCGTGCCAGAACGGATAGCGCAGCGCGAAAAAGCAACCGCTCACATGTATATTGCGGCTCTCCTTGAACGCGCTCTCGCCGTCGGCGGGGCCTTCGAACCGGCATCCCAGCGCCGTAACGCCGTCGCTGCCGTAAAGCGCCCTCTCTTCCTCGAATGTCTTGTTTACGATCTTTTTCATAAGGGTCATCCTTTATGCGGTTCAGCAGAACACTTTGTTCAGGTTCAGTAGTTCGTTATGATCAGATGTTCTGCCTTCCGGTCGTTTCTGTTCATGAAACTGACCTGATATGTCTTGTCGAAACCGGTCTTCCTGAGGCGTCCGCCGCTGCGGCATAAAACGCCGTCCGGATAGATCGAGTCTATGAATTCCGTATTTTTGATCACGACCATAAAGTTGGCCTCACAGCTTTTTATGAGCCAGTCGGCCAGACGCTTCTGGTCCACCTGCCCGAAGGAGTTGCCGGCATACTGGCTGAAGTCCGTATCGTACGGCGGGTCCAGGAACACGAAGTCGCCTTTCTGAGGTGACTGCGCGTTCAGGAAGTCTTCAAAATCCATGCAGAAGATGTCGGTCTTCCGAAGCTTGGCCACGACCGCAGGGTCTTTGTATGCCGCTATGCGCGGAGCCAAGGTCTTCCTGTTGTACGAGATGCCGCCGTAGGGAACGTTGAAGCCGCCTTTTTCGTTGTAGCGGAACATGGACGAATAGCACGTTTCGCGTATAAACAGGTACAGCGCCGCGTCGAAAACGTCCATCCCGCCGCATGCTCTGCGGATGTTCATCATCTCCCGGCAGTACGTGTAGAATGCCGCCTTGACCGCGCCTTCCAGGTTCTTCAGAACATCCCCGTCGGGAAGAAGCCCCTTGCTCTTTTCGAGCTTTTTCATGCGCGCCAGCTTGCCGGAGGCAGTCTTTCCGAGAATAGCGAAAAAGTCCGCGCGGCATTTGTCGAACGGCGGCTCACCTATCCCGGTCAGTTCGTCCCTGCAAAGAACGGTCAGACACTTGACAGCAGAAGTAAGCGACGAATTATCTTCCGGGCTGTTTCTGAACCCTTTGTATATCTTCAGAAGCTCCGCCGCGTGCTCATCCGCAATAACTGTAATATCAGTCCAGATCCTGTCAATTGCGGACAGCGCGCCAAAAAGGCCCTCATCCTGAGACTGTATCCTCCGATATAAATCGATCAGTTCGTCCGATCTGTCGTTGATATAATAATTATCGGCCTTAACAGCCAGATAGACCGATCCGCCTCCGACGAACGGTTCGTAATAGTCCTTTATGACCGGCGGAAGCGCCGCGATTATCTGCGGAAGCTCCCGTTCTTTTCCTCCGGGATATTTCAGAAACGCCAATTCCGGACTCCTTTACGGCTGACAGACATCCTGCAGGTCCTCAGCGTCCATCACTTTTATGCCGTTTTCCGCCAGCAGCTTCGCGAAGACGCCCATGCCTTCGGTCAGCCGCCCCGAAAAACTGCCGTCGTAGATATACTTCGCTCCGCACGAGGGGCTTCTGGACTGGAGCAAAGCAAGTTCCGCGCCGTTCTCCAGAGCTGTCTTCAGGCAGATCTCCGCGCCAAGCCGGTACTCTCCGTCCTTGATCTCGCCTTCCCTGTTGACGACGATCCCGCCCACGATCTCGCAGGGGATCCTGGGAACAGGCAGCCCGCCCGCAAGCTCCGGGCAGACGGGAATGACCTCGTACCCTTTAACGAACTCCGCGGCTTTTTCGCTATAGTTGTCGCCGCCGTTGTATTTGCACTTCTGCCCCAGAAGGCAGGCGCTGACTATTATCTTCATGAATGCTGTGCTGCGGTCCCAAGTCCCGCTCTATTCCAGTAATCTGTTTATGGTCTTTTCGAAATCGTCTTCGATCAGCACGACGTCCTCGCCTGCCTCCAGAAAAGCGTCTATGTGATAGCGGTTGCAGGTCTTAAGCCCCTCTTTGGTGCAGTCCGCGGGCACCGCCCTGGTCTCTATGTCCGACTCGTGCGCCACGATCTCGTCGAAATGCTTATCTATGTATTCCTCGGTCATTCCGAGGCAAATGAACCTTATGTGCGGCAGATACCGTTCGTCGAAGTCCTTCCTCCACCCTGCCGGTACGTAGCAGCCCTCCACAATGAGGTCCTGTTCGTTCTCTATCGCGGTCTTGATGATCTCCCGCGCCACGGGCCACAGATAGTCGACCATCTCCCAGTCGTCCTCCGGGGTGAGGTCCGTATAGCCGCTGCGGATAAGCCCCATCTTAAGATGGTCCAGCGACAGGTACGGGTATTTGTATTTCTCCAGCATTCGCTGCGCCAGAAGAGTCTTTCCGGTGTGCGACGAGCCGGTTATCAGTATCACCATGCTTTATATCTCTTTGCTGTGCTGAAGGTGTATGCCGATGTGCCCTATGCCAAGGACTATGGCCGCCGCGAGCAGGAACGGGTTCTTTCCGTAGACAGCCAGCAGCAGAGCCGCGCAAACGGGGAGAGTGGCGCCCGCGACCGGAAAGCCCAGAAGACTGCTGTAGAAGTCCTGCATGGTCTTCTCGCTTCTGAAATAGCGTATCCAGAAGATCTCGTACAGGACCATGAGCACGAATGCCATGACGAGCCACAGGAGCCACGCAAAGTTTCCGCGCACGTTGAAGTCGCTGAAGATCAGGACCAGACACGTAACGGCCACCTCGCCTATCCTTTCAAGGACCAGCAGCGTTTTATTCTCGCATGCCGCGTATTTTTCGTAATCCTTTGGCTTGTGCTTCGTCCAGATGATGTTCGGAATGAACAGCATAAGCAGATATATAAGACCTACGTAAGAAAAACCAAAATGCATACCGTTGACTTCCATAAAACCGACTGTAGTATCTATTGCCTTATAGTATAGCAAATTCCGGCGCTGAGGGCAAAGACTGCGTGACCCGGCTTTTTGCGCGAAATGCTATTGAATTGAAGTACACAAGTGTATATAATTAACTATCAGTTAGCATTGGCTAACCGAGGAGGCAGGCCCATGAACGAAGCACCTGCAGACTGGCCGCGCATAAAACATTTACTCAAACTTGGCATGTCCGCCTAATAGATACTGCGGACGGAATGTTCATAGGACGCAAAGAAGCCAGATGGATGGATCTGGCCGGTTCCACGCTGCTCGTCGGTAAGAAGTGAGGTTCGTATGGGACTGACGTTATTGCTTGCGCTGGCGCTTATACTGGCGCTGTGCCTGCTGCTGTATGCGGCGGTGGTACTGATACAGGACAAACGCTTCTTTACTACTGCGCCCAAAGACATACAGGAGGCCGCGGTGGATCATCCGGAGCGCTTTCCGGGCGCCCACGCGCTGGGCTGGGTGCTTGCGGTGATAAGTGCTCTGCTGATGGCCGGAGCTTTTCTTTACGGCGGCTTCGACGGTATCCGCAGGGGCTTTTCCTTCTGGCAGTTCTTCCTGCGCTTCGCGCTGATGCTCTACATCTGGAAAGCGTTCGACATAGTATGCCTGGACTGGCTGCTGCTTACCAGATCGCACTATTTCCAGCGCTACTACCCCGAAACGGAAGGATGCGCGGGGTATCATCAGTTCGGTTTTAATCGTAAGGAGCAGATAACAAGAATTATATTATTTCCGTTTGTCGCGGCGCTGATGGCAGGGATAGCGCTGTAGATAGGCGGATAAAAAGATCATTCGCGGAGAGCGTGGGATCTTTCAGGCGTCGCCCTTCGGGCT
>JAFZRK010000010.1 GCA_017619905.1 Bacillota bacterium | reverse complement strand
TTCGGTGTAGGTATCTACCTTACCATTCGTCTTAAGGGGATCCAGTTCAGAAACATAGGATTCCAGATCCGCGAAACTTACGTAAAGACATTTAAAGATGCAAAGAAAGGCTCCAAGGAAGCCGGAGAAGGAGAGATCACTTCCTTCCAGGCAGCAATGGCGTCTGTTTCTGCTGTCGTAGGTTCCGGTAACATCGCCGGAGTAGCTACCGCAATAGTAGCGGGCGGCCCGGGCGCATTGTTCTGGATGCTCGTAGCTGCGATCATCGGAATGGCTACCAAGTACGGTGAGATCGCCCTCGGCATGAAGTACCGCGAAAAGGCGGACGACGGAACGTACGTCAGCGGCCCCATGTATTACATATCCAAGGGTCTTAAAGCTCCGTGGCTGGGCAAGATAGTAGCCGTGCTGTTCATATTCTTCAGCATAGTCATCTCTGCCGTAGTCGACACCAACACCATGTCCCAGGCTCTCAACGAGACCTTCGGACTCAACCCGATCATAGCAGGCGCAATATTCGCTGTAATAACCGGCATAGTAATTTTCGGCGGCATCAAGAGGATAGGCGAGGTCTGCGGACTTCTTTCTCCGTTCATGGCAGGCGCTTATCTCCTCTGCGGACTGCTGATCATAATCCTTAACATCGGTCAGGTACCCGCAGCCATAGGTCTTATAGTAAGAGCAGCGTTCAACCCGACCGCAGCACTTGGCGGAGCCGCGGGATTCGGCATCATGACCGCCATCCGCTACGGAATGGCCCGCGGAATATTCTCCAACGAAGCCGGTATCGGATCCGCTTCCGTTACCCACGCATCCGCTAAGGTAAACGAGCCCGGCGAGCAGGCAATCTGGGGACCGCTGGAAGTATTCGTAGATACCTGCGTAGTATGCCTCGTTACCGGTCTTACGATAGTTCTCTCCGGACTTTGGGACGGCGGAGCCGAAGGCGTAGGCCTTACGATGGCTGCGTTCCAGAAGATGCTTCCCGGAAACTGGGGCCAGTACGTTGTACTGTGCGCGTCCATACTGTTCGGTTTCTCCTGCCTCATAACATACTATAACTACCTGGAGAAGGGCTGGCTGGCCCTCTTCGGCAAGGTGATGCACGCAAAGGTAAGCAAGCTGATCGTAAGGATAATCTGGCTGGTATTCATAATGGTCGGTTCCTACAGCACCCTGGGCTTCGTTTGGGATCTTGCGGATACCTGCAACGGCATAATAATCATCCCGAACCTCATAGCGCTGGCAGTTCTGGCCGGTCAGATCGTAAAGATCAAGGAAGACTACTGGAAGAAGAACCTGCCGCTCTACAAGGAAGAGAAGGCTGCAAGGAAGAAGTGATCAGCATTGATCGATATCACGGCCCGGACCTAATGGTCCGGGCTTTTTTGATAAAAGACCTTTCTTTTCAGTAATGCGCGGAATGCGCTTGACAATCCTGCCGTTCATGGTTATCTTTTACTGCGGCGCAGTACTTCCGACCATCTTGCCTGCGCACCGGAGAGAATAATGGAAAATAAGAAGATCAACATCAATATCCCGCGCATGGGACAGCGGATAATAAAGACGACGGTAGCAGTATTGATCTGTCTGTTCGTCTGCTACGCTTTGGGCTACAGCGGCGCACAGATGCCGTCCGAGGCTTGCATCACAGCCATAATATGCATGCAGCCGTTAGTCCGCGACACCCGTCAGTACGCGATCTCACGCGTCATAGGAACGCTCATAGGTTCCGTCTGGGGGCTGCTTCTGCTGCTTCTGTTCGACACCTTCCCTTTAGTGTCGGAACATACACTGCTTATATATTTTCTTATGGCTGTCGGGACGATGCTCTCGATATATACCGCCGTGGCAGTGGGAAAGAGCGATGCATCCGGACTCGCCGCCATTGTTTTTCTGTGCATAGTGATAAGCTTCCCGGATATTGACCAGCCGCTGGTCCAAGCAGCGCAGAGGATAGTCTACTTATTCCTCGGAACGGCGGTGGCGATCGTGGTCAACATGTGCCGTCTTCCCCGCAAAAAGAACAATGGACTGGTATTCTTCGTAAGGATCAGGGATCTTGTTGCGGACAGGTCCGCCGTGTTCGAGCCTGCGGTCCAGTTCCGCCTCAGCCGTCTTATCAGGGACGGCGCAAGGATATGCCTGGTATCGGAGCACGCTCCCGCGTTCTTTTCAAGGCAGTTCGGCAAGGTCGATCTGGAAACTCCCATGATAGTCATGGACGGCGCCGCTATCTACAGCACTAAAGACAACTGCTATCTCTGGTCAGCTTCTTTGGATGGAGAAAGGCTTGATGAGGTCCGGGCAGCGCTCGACGACCTGGGATACAGTTATTTCATCTATACGATACGCGCAAACAGAATAGGGGTGTACCACTCGGGTGAGTATTCGGAGCCCGAGACTGTGCTTCTGAAACGTCTCAGGAGTTCCACGTACCGGGATTATCTGGAAGGAGCGCCTCCGTACATATCGAACGTCGTGTATGTCAAGATAGTCGCGAAAGACGAGGACATTGCGGATGTTTCTGCCGCCGTCCACAAAGCTCTTCCCGAAAGGCCTTACCGTATTCTGGTCAGAAGCCAGGGGTATGCAAACGGGTTGAGCGGTCTTTACATCTACAGCAGCGACGCTGTTCCCGGACACGCAAGGTCCCTGCTAATGGACATGCTTGCAAAAGACGGCGAAGATCTCGATTTCAGGGAGCCAATAAATAAAGAAGGGTACAGAAGCGAATCCGATGCTCTCCGCCTTATCGCCGGCATAGAGAAAGAATACGAGCCCATAGATCTGACTAAACTGTTCCGCCGTTCGTAATGCCTTCGATTCAACTTAACAGTTTTTACGGGATTTTTGTTAAGAGTATTATCATAAATCAGTGATTATGATATAATTACTATGTATGACGATCTTTAATGCGATATCATTATTAGGCGGTCTGGCTCTGTTCCTCTACGGCATGAGGATCATGGGCAACGGACTGTCGCAAAGTTCATCTACAGCGTTCAAGAACGCTCTCAAAAAGGTCACCAATAATCCGGTAGCCGGTTTTCTTGTTGGCGTCGTCGTTACCGCTGTAATTCAAAGTTCCACAGCTACTATAGTCATCACCTCGGGTCTTGTAGGCGCGGGGCTTATGACGTTCAAGCAGTCCATAGGCATTATGCTTGGCGCCAACGTAGGAACCACGGTGACCGCGCAGATCATCAGACTTTTGGACATCAACGCCGACAGCGGATCCATACTCAACTTCTTTAAGCCGAGCACACTGGCGCCGATAGCCGCGATCATCGGAATAATCTGCATAATGTTCATCAAGAAGCAGAACTCCGGTACGGTAGGGCAGATAGCAATGGGCTTCGGCATACTGTTCACCGGACTTCTGAACATGACCGCGGCGGTAAGCCCGCTGTCGGAAGAACCGTGGTTCGCAAACATGTTCACCGGCGTTTCCGCAAGGCCGCTTCTGGGCTTCATAGCTGGAGCTGCGGCAGCGTTCCTCATCCAGAGCTCGTCAGCTACCATCGGTATCCTGCAGGCCCTGGCTACTACAGGCGTGCTTACATTCAGCTCGGTATATTCGATAATAATAGGCATCTACATAGGCGACTGCGTCACCACTGCCATCGTCTGTTCCATAGGCGCCAAGGCGGACGCCAAGCGCACAGGCATAGCGCACATAATATTCAACCTGTGCGTAGTCGTTCTGGTCTCGGCAGGCGTAGCGATACTTCATTCAACGGGCGCGCTGTCCGCGATATGGAGCAGACCGATAACCTCCGGCGGCATAGCAAATACCCATACGGTATTCAGACTGGCCTGCGCCGTCATCCTTCTTCCGTTCACAAGAGTTCTGGAAAAGGTTACGAGGAAGATCGTAAAGGATACTCCGGCGGCCAATGTTCCGGAGAAATACCACGACGCGGAACTGCTGGACAAGGCTCTGTACGGCTCTCCCGCGCTGGCGATATCCAGCGTGCGCAAAGCCATGGTAAAGGTAGCGCTTACTGCGGAGAACAACTATCATAAAGCGAGCCTGCTGATAAACGACTACGTTCCGGATACCGCGGCGCAGATCGAGGAGGACGAGGAGTTCATAGACTTCATGACGGACCACATAAGCTCTTATCTTGTGGGTCTGGCTGATCTCGACACCACCACGGGACGGACCAGCGATCTTGTCAATTACAACATCAAATGCATACTTGAGTTCGAAAGAATAGGGGATCTGGCCTTAAACCTGGCGCAGAACGCGGAGGAGCTCAATTCCAAGAACATGAAGCTTTCCCCTGTGGCGCAAAGAGAGATGACCGTGATCCACAACGCGATGTCCGAGGTCCTGGACTGGGCAGTTGCCGCGTACAGAGACCGCAGCATAGAGGCTGCAAAACGCATAGAACCTGTTGAGGAAGTCGTGGACGAGCTTGTGGATGATCTTCGTGCGCGTCATGTGGAAAGGCTGCAGAGAGGCATCTGCAACGTAGTAGTCGGCTCCACCTTCCTTGACATGCTGGTAAACATAGAGCGTATCTCCGACCAGTGTTCCAACATTGGCGTGTATACGATCGCAATGTTCGACAAAGAGGCGGACGCGGACCAGCACGAGTATCTGCACCGTCTGCACAGCGGAGTGGATCCGGATTTCAATGCCTGGTACGCAAGCGCCAGAGAAAAATACATGGGAATGCTTCAGATCGCCGAGCTGTCTTCGGAATCTGAAGAAGAATAAACACATAATACCGATCAATACCGAAAAAAGCATGTAACCTCTCATGCTTTTTTGCGTCTTTATAGGCGAAGAGGGTTTTTAAATGGACGATCTGCAGATCATAGAAGGCTTTTTCAACAGACAGGAGGACGCGATAAGCGCCGCTCTGGATAAATACGGAAGATACTGCGGCGCAGTGGCCGGCAATATCCTTTCGAATTATTCTGACGTGGAAGAATGCGTCAACGACTGCATGCTGAAGGCCTGGAACAGCATACCGCCCGCCAGACCCGCAAGCCTTAAGGCGTATCTTGGAAAGATAGCCAGGAATCTGGCGCTGGACAAGGCTGCGGCGTCGTCGGCGCAAAAGCGCGGGGGCGGAGAATACACGCTTGCACTGGACGAGCTTTCGGAGATAGTCTCCGGAGGAACGGAGCCTGAAAAGGCCATGGAAAGCAGCGAGATATCCAGGGCCATAGACCGGTTCCTGGGGGACCTGGACGGAACTAAACGCAAGGTATTCGTAAGGCGCTACTGGTACCTGGATCCGGTATCGGAGATAGCTGCGCGCCTTGGGCTTAAGGAATCCAACGTAAAGACCATGCTCTTCCGCTTAAGAAAAGAACTGGCGCAGCATCTGGAAAAAGAGGGTATTAAGATATGACTAACGAAAAGCTTTTAAGAGCAGTAGGGGATATAGACGACCGCTTCGTGGAAGAGGCGGACGGGAATTACTCGTCCGTTCCCGGCGCTGCATACGCTGCAAACACCAAAACATCAACGGAAAGACTGCGGAGCAGAAGAAGGCCGCTTAAGATCGCGGCTGCGGCATGCGCTGCGGTGCTGATCTTTACAGTCGGCTTCTTCGGGGGAGCAGGAACGCTCGGAAACAGAAGCTACGACAGCAAGAACGGATCCGAAGTAAACACCGGAGTGCCTTCAAACAGCACTTCGGATCTTGGCCCGGAAGGTCTGGACGGCAGAAGCTACGACGGAGAGAGCGAATGGGTGCCTTCTTCTGCGGAAAAGAGCTACAATGGTGCTCCGGTCGGAGAGGGCAGCGACACGATATTCACGGAGACCTCCGGTCTGAGAAATTCCAAGCTCATCTACTCCGCCACCATGTCGCTTCAGAGCACGGAATTCGAAAAGACCTGCGGCTTCATTAAAGAGCTTGCCGGCAAATACTTCGCCTACATAGAGAGCGAGACCGTGGACAACGGCAACGGCAGCGCGACCTACCGCAGATCCGCTTCCTACACGGTCAGGGTCCCTGCGGAGAACTACGAGAAGTTCCTTGCCGGGATGAACGACGGATGCTACGTGGTGTCTCTCAATCAGAAGATGACCGACGTCAGCGAGCAGTACTTCGATATAGAGCAGAAGCTTGAGACCTTAAGGAACAAGCACGACCGTCTGGAGGAGCTTCTTAAGAGCGCCGACAACATGACCGACATCCTTAAGATCGAGGACGCGCTGTCCGAGAACGAGTACGAGATCAACCAGTATCAGGGAAGCTTGAACAAGTACAACAGTCTTGTAAGCTATTCTACCGTAAAGATCTCTCTGAAGGAGGTCTCCAGGCCCGACACCACCATAGGCGAAAAGCCCGGTTTCTTCCAGAAACTCGGCAATAACTTCTCCGAGGGTCTCGCAAACGTGGGATCCGCCTTGGAAAACCTTGCGCTCTGGATCTCCTACAACATAGTGACGCTTATCATACTTGCCGCGATCATAATAGCCGTCGTGAAGATCCACCCGGTAAGAAGGATAAAGGCGGCGAAGGAAAAGAAGAACGGCTGATAAGCCCGCGGATCCCGAAAAATGTTTGATGACATAAAGAAAAAGCAGCCCGGCGGGCTGCTTTTGTTCAAGGTTTGACTCCTGCTATCACACTGCCCGCACAAGAAAAGCACCACATAAAGCGGTGCTTTTCTTGTGGTGCAGGTAACAGGAGTCGAACCTGCATGAAATCGCTTTCACACGGACCTGAACCGTGCGCGTCTGCCAATTCCGCCATACCTGCGTGAACAGTCAAATAATACTCCAAAACATAAGTTATTGCAAGAACATTTTTTTTGTGATATATTATCAAAACAGCAGGACAAGACCTGAGTAAAGGAGTGTTTATATGTCTGACAATGCAAATATGGTGAGCTTAAGCTCAGAAGTAATAGAGACCGTTATCGGCGGACAGACAAGGTTCAAGGGAAACGTCAGGACCGACAAGCCCATCCGCATAGACGGCATCTTCGAAGGCGACATCGATTCCACTAATCTGGTGCTTATTACCGAGACCGGAAGAGTAAAGGGCAACATCAAGTGCTCGGAGCTCCAGCTTAAGGGTACGGGCGAAGGCACCGCAAACTGCACCGCTCTTATGCAGTTCGCTTCCACCGGAAGCTTCGCGGGGGATATCACGGTCGGATCGCTCATTACCGTGCCCGGCGCGGTATTCAACGGAAACTGCCGCATGGTAAAGCCCGGCGCTGCCGCTGAGGTCCAGGCGGAATAAACCGCTGCCAAGTAACAGGGGACGGTATTCCGTATCATTCTGTAATCGTAAGTATCGATCAAAAAGACCCGATGCCATAAGCACCGGGTCTTTTATGTTTTTGAATCATGTGGGCCGGATGCCGGACCCGGACACGGAGAACCGTTCCCTATGCCCACCGTGCAGGGCAGAGAATACTGCGCCCTATGCCTGCGCCTTGTCCAGCTCGTTCTGGATCATTTGCTGTACGCGCTGCGACAGTTCACGGGTCTTTTCGCCTTCTTCGGGATAGACCGGCGGAAGAATCGTAACGGTGACGGGCGCTTTTATAAGCTTTCCGGTCTCCTCAAAACATTTATAAGTACCGTATATTGCGAAAGGCACCACCGGAACCCCCGCTTTAAGGGCAGGTTTGAAAGCGCCGGGCTTGAACTCGTTCATCTGCGGCCCCTTGCTGCGCGTTCCCTCCGGGAAGATGACGACGCTCTGGCCGTTCTTAAGATGCTCCGCGGCAAGGTTCATGCATTCCACGGACTGCCTTGGGTCCTTCCTGTCAATGAAGATGACGTGGAGCAGCATCATCCAGAGGTTCGCCAGAGGTACGTGCTTCGCCTCTATCTTAGCGACCGGTATCTTGTATCCGCCAAGCGCGGAGAGGATGAGCCCTACGTCAAAATTGCCCTGATGGTTGCCCACATAGAGAGCGGGACCGTCCGGAAGGTTCTCCTGACCGCTTACGCTGTAGTCGCAGCCGCCTAGCCGCATGAACCAGGTGAGAGGCACCTCCACCACCCATTTCGCCAGCGCGCAGGGCCTGGCCATGGGGTCTGCTTTCACGAAGAGCATGCAGATCAGCGCGAACGGAGTAAGTATTATGAGCGCCAGTATAGACGCGATGAGCCAGACTATCGTCCTTAACATACCGATTATTGTATCACAAATAAAGAAAATGTGGAAGACGGCCGGACTTTGTGGTAAACTATCACGGTTAAAAAAAGAAAGGCACAAAGATGGCAAAGGAAAAGATAATCAACATAGCGGTCATAGCTCACGTAGACGCAGGCAAATCCACTCTTGTGGACGCGTTCCTCGCGCAGAGCGGCGTCTTCCGCGAAAACGAGGAGATGAAGGACTGCGTAATGGATTCCGACGACATAGAGCGCGAGCGCGGAATAACCATATATTCCAAGAACTGCTCCGTAATGCACGGGGATTACAAGATCAACATAGTGGACACTCCGGGCCACGCGGACTTTTCGTCCGAGGTGGAGCGCATAATCAAGACCGTGGACACCGTCATCCTGCTGGTGGACAGCTCCGAAGGCCCCATGCCGCAGACACGTTTCGTGCTCTCCAAGGCGCTGGAGCAGGACCTTAATCCCATACTCCTTATAAACACGATAGACAAGAAGGACGCCCGCATAGACGAGGTGGTTGACGAGGTCTACGAACTGTTCATGGACCTGGACGCAAACGACCGTCAGCTGGACTTCCCCATACTCTACGGCATAGCCCGCCAGGGCATAGTGGTACGCGACCCCAAGGACGTTGAAGGCCTTAAGGTAGAAGCCTCCGATGGCTCCAAGATAAAAAAGAGCGCCGCAGGGCAGGGCGGACTGGACATAACTCCGCTCTTCGAGACCATAATAGAGCAGTGCGGAGCATATCCGGACAGAGACGCGGATCCTCTGCAGATGCAGATCTCCACGCTTGGCTACGATGATTACGTAGGACGCCTCGGCATAGGGCGCATAGACAGCGGCGTCATTAAGGCCGGCACCCAGATAGCCGTTGCCAAGCCGGACGGCAGCTACGCTCTGCGTAAGATAAGCCAGTGCTACGTATACAGAGGGATGAAGCGCGTAGCAGTGCAGGAAGTGCACTCCGGCGACATTTGCGTTCTGTGCGGCATTCCGGACATAACCATAGGCGATACGATCTGCACGGAGGACCACATAATAGGACTTCCGGCGATATCCATAGAAGATCCCACGCTCTCCATGAACTTCATTGTAAACAAGAGCCCCTTCGCAGGTAAGGAAGGTAAGTACGTTACCAGCCGCCACATAAGGGAGCGCCTGGCCAAGGAACTGGAGGTAAACGTCGGCCTTAAGGTTGAAGAGACCGAGACCACGGACAGCTTTAAGGTGTCCGGCCGCGGAGAGCTCCACCTTTCCATACTTATAGAAAACATGCGCCGCGAGGGCTACGAACTGGCGGTCTCCAAGCCGGAGGTTATACTCCGCGCCGGCGACAAAGGCCAGAAGCAGGAGCCTGTGGAGGAAGTTGTCATAGACGTTCCGGACGAATACTCCGGTTCCATAATATCCGAGCTCAATCTGCGCAAGGGCATAATGCAGTCCATGGACGCAAGGAACGGCCGCAGCCGCCTTGTTTACACCGCGCCTACAAGAGGTCTCATGGGCTACCGCAGCCAGTTCATAAACCAGACAAGAGGCGAGGGCATAATGGTCCGCCGCTTCGTAGGTTACGAGGACTACAAGGGCGAGATCCCTCAACGTATGGCGGGAGCCATAATCGCGCAGGAGCCGGGAGTAACCACGCCTTACGCCATCAACAACCTGCAGGAGCGCATGCAGTTCTTCATAGGACCGGGAGTCAAGGTCTACGAGGGCATGATAGTCGGCCAGAACAGCCGCAACGAGGACATGGTCGTAAACCCCTGCAAGGCCAAGCACATCTCCAACATGCGCGCCGCCGGGTCCGACGACAACGTAAAGCTTACGCCGCCCAGAGTGCTTTCTCTGGAGGAAGCGCTGGAATGGATCAACGACGTCGAGCTTGTGGAAGTCACTCCGGTTGACATCCGCCTGAGGAAGAAGATACTGGGAGAGCTGGAGCGCCGCTGGAGCGGAAGGATATAGAACCAGAGCAGGAAGCTGGTACAAAAGCTTAATGAAAAGAGACGGGACAGTTCCCGTCTCTTGTTTTTTGTATTATGCGATGTTCCGTCCCGGCGGCCGGTCAGCGCTTTTTCTTTCTGCACAGCGTGTAGACGACCACTATCACGAACGCGATCAGAACGCACAGGTAGAACGACACGGAACGGGACATGAACTCCAAGCTGGACGCGTCGGCGTCGCTCATCACCTTGCCGAAGGCGTTGAGCATCATGAGGTCCGTGTAGCCCATGGCGCCGGGTATGGGAACGAAGGTGGATCCGATGCTGATCAAGCTCTGCGCACCCATCAGCATTGCCCCCTGTTTTATCACCTGCCATGCGTTTGCAGGTCCGCCGAGAGTTATGGCTATGTACATGAACATTGTTATGGACAACTGGCATAGCCGGCTGAGGATGTTGAAGACCAGCGACTTTATGAGCGCGGGGCCGTGGCCTTTCAGCTGGTCCGCGTAGCTCTTGTAATCCTCCACCCACTGTATGATGCTGACCTCGTCGCTGCGGTCCTTTATGAAGCGAAGTTTCTTTCCGACGCGGATGACTATCGACGCTATGCGGTCTATTACGCTGCGCCTTATGGTCACGGCAATGCCTATGAGAGCCAGTATCGCCAGCCCGATGGATCCAAGCAGTATCAGTATCCTTGCCGCCGTGCTGAAATAGTAGAAGACTCCGGGCGCGATAAAGATAGCCGCCAGACCTATCACTATGATCGACAGTGTGTACATGGCTATGTTGAATACCAGGCAGACCGTAACGCAGCTTGCCGGGATGCCGCTTTTAGCCATGAAATACCCGCAGGCGGGCTGGCCTCCGGTGGAGGAGGGCGTTATCGCGGAAAAGTAAAGATCCGCGGAGACGAATACTATGCTCTGCTTTAAGCTGCATTTCTGCCCGAACGATTTGAGCAGCACCTTAAGAGCCATGGCTCCGCAGACGAAGAACCCCGCCAGAGCAGCAAACGCAAGGATTATCGGTACCGGCGCAGCGTTGGACAGCAGCTCCAGTATCCGCGTAAGGGAAAAGTTTCCGCTTACCTTTTTTACAGCGTAAACTGAAGCCGCGGCTATTATGACGAATGCCAGCGCCCAGATGACGTTCCTTCGCTTGTTCTGTTTTGATTCAAAACTGCTCTGCAAACTCTTGCCCGTAGTTTTTTTAACGATTTTGGGGTATACTTATTCTCGGTTCAGTCTGTCCGGCAGACGTGGGCTGTCTATGAATTGTAGCACGGCCGGGCGGAATAAACAAGTTTGACGATGGATACTGTAAAGATTATAGATATTAGTTCAGAAGGCGAAGGAATAGGAAGGACTGCGGACGGTCTTGTGGTCTTCGTTCCCGGAACGCTTCCCGGAGACACTGCCGAGGTGGAGATACTGCGGAAAGAAGGCGCCAGATCCGCAAAGGGCGTTCTGCTCAGAATCGCGGAACCGTCTGCAGACAGGGTGGACGCTCCGTGTCCTTATGCCTCTGAATGCGGTGGCTGCCCGCTTATAGGGCTCAGCTATAAGGCCCAGCTGCTGATAAAGCAGAAACATGTGGCGGACGCGCTGGAGCGCATCGGCGGCTTTAAGGCAGGAGAAGACTACGTTCTGCGGGACATTTGCTTTGCAATGGACGGCACCGCGGCATCGCCTTCGGACATAGACGCGGAATACCCAATGCCTGCGCGCTACCGCAACAAGGCGGAGTTTGCCGTAAGCGGAAACAGGGTGGGCTACCTTAAGCGCGGCACGCATCAGATAATAGAGCCGGAGGACTGCATCATACAGCATCAGGCGGCAATGGATGTGATAAGGCGCATGCGCTCGGAACTCAAGCCCACGCAGAAGTACTATACACGGCTGGTGGTGCGTACGTCAGGTGCCGGCGAAGTCATGACCATAAAGGAAGACCGGGACGGCGGCTTCATCTCCGACCGCAGGATCCTTAAGGACGAGATAGTCACCGCGGCCGGAACCCTTAAGACCGAGATAAGCCCTCAGAGCTTCTATCAGGTGAATTCCGGCGGCTGTTCGATACTTTATACCAAAGCACAGCAATACGCGCGTCTGACGGGCTCTCAGAGCCTTCTGGACCTATACTGCGGGGCGGGGAGCATCGGGCTTTCCATGGCGGGGCAGTGTTCCCGCGTAATAGGCGTTGAGAGCGTGCGTCCTGCAGTCCTGGACGCCAACCGCAACGCCGTGATCAACGGCATAGTCAACGCCACATTCGTCTGCGGAAAGGCAGAGGACGTCATCGATACCAAACTGCAGGGCGTAAAGGCGGACGTTGTGGTTCTGGATCCCCCCAGGGCCGGCTGCGCGAAAAGCTTGCTGGAGGCGGTAAAGAAGATCGCCCCTGCGCGGATAGTCTACGTATCCTGCAACCCGTCGACGCTGGCCAGGGACCTTAAGATACTCTGCGGAGCGGAAAACGGCGGCGCATCGGCCGGAACAGGCCCTGTCTACAAACTCGAGGAAGTCACCCCGGTGGATCTCTTCCCGGGCTCGCTCCATTGCGAGGTAGTAGTCTCGATGTCTCGAGTCGGGTCGAAGCTATAGAACTATTGTCAAATTCAATTCATATTGGAGGCTGCATATGAATAAAGAATGGTCGGAAAAGAATAAGAAAATGCAATCCCTGATAGGGAAAGCGGCGACTTTTCGGAAAGGAATCGACATTCTTATTGAACTGAGAGAAGATCTGTTTCAGCAGATTACGTCGATTGTGAATACATATCCTCCGGAAGCGTTCTATCAAATGCC
>JAFZRK010000194.1 GCA_017619905.1 Bacillota bacterium | reverse complement strand
GTTTCCGTAGATCTCGTAGTTGACTTCGGCGTTCAGGTCGTAGTCGACGCTTCCGAACTCCACGGACGTGAGCATCGTCCCGTCCGGAGCTTCCAGTTTTACCGTGGTCTCCATGCCTGCGGGCAGGGTGGCGTAGATGTTGGCCTTGTGGGTGCCGTTCTTAAGACGCAGGAACTCCGGTCTTATGCCCAGCACTGCGTTGCCTTCGCCTGCTTCCAGTTCGCCCAGCGGCTCCGTGCTCTCGAATACCATGGTGGTGCCAAGAGCGTTTACTTCCGCGCGGTTTCCGTCCAGGACCTTTGCCGTTGCCGGTATGAAGTTCATGGTCGGGTTTCCTACGAAGTCCGCGGTGAACAGGTTTGCAGGGTCGTTGTAGACGACGAGCGGCGGGTCGTACTGCTGCAGTATGCCGGTCTTCATGAGGCATACCCTTGTGGCCAGCGTCATGGCTTCCAGCTGGTCGTGCGTTACGTACACGAAGGTGGAGTCGGTGTCCGCGTGCAGACGTTTAAGCTCAGTCCTCATCTCCAGACGCAGCTTGGCGTCCAGGTTGGACAGCGGCTCGTCCATGAACAGGACCTTGGGCGCCGGGGCAAGCGTGCGGGCGCTGGCCACGCGCTGCTGCTGGCCGCCGGAGAGCTCGCTGGGATAGCGCTTCTCGAACTGCTCTATCTTCAGCATGGCGAGCATCTCGTCGACTCTCTTGCGTATCTCGTCCTTGGGCCACTTAAGGTTCTCAAGTCCGAAGGCAATGTTCTGGTATACGGTCATGTGGGGCCACAGAGCGTAGTTCTGGAAGAGGAAACCGATGTCTCTCTTGCCCGGGGAGATGTTTATGCCTTTCTCCGCGTCGAATACTACGGTGTCGCCTATGGTTATGCGCCCCTCTGTGGGGGTCTCGAGACCTGCGATCATGCGGAGGGTCGTTGTCTTTCCGCAGCCGGAGGGGCCGAGGAGGGTTATGAACTCTCTGTCTTCTATGACCATGTTCAGGTCTTCTACAGCTACGAATTTCTCGAAGCGTTTCGTTACGTGTTCAAGTACTATCTTCGGCATCTTAGTTACCTCCTACGCCCTTGTCTATGCTCGCGCCGGTAAGTTTGTTGACTACGAACTGGATGACGAGCACTACTACGATGATCAGCAGATTGATGGCGTTAGCCGACTGCGTAAGTCCTGTTCTGCTGTACTCCTGAAGCACTGTAGTTGCAAGCGCTGTATAGGTCGGGATGAGCAGTACGAACAGGGACATCTCTCTCATGCAGGAGATGAACGGCAGCAGATAGCCGCTGATGAAGCTTGATTTCTGTATTGGGAAGAGCACGCGCAGCATGCGCTTGGACCACGGGACGTCCATCATCACCGCGGCTTCTTCTATCTCGCCGGAGAGCTGCATCATGGCGCTGGTGCCTGTCCTTGACGCGAACGGCATGAACTTGATGGCGCCTACTATGAACAGCAGGAGATACGTTCCGTTGAGCCATTTGAACCCGTCAGTATATGACAAGGCCAGGTAGACGGCGCCGAAGCTCATCGACGGTATCAGGTACGGGAAGAACGCCATGTTGGAGACCGCGCTCGCGAGGCGGCTTCCTCTCTTCTTGGATACCGCGTAGCCGATCAGCAGACCGAAGGTGCCTGCCGCGAAAGCGACGCACAGGGAGAGCAGTACGCTTCTTCCCATGGCCTTCCAGAGTATCGTGCTCCTGAGTATGCCTATCGTGTCGCCCTTGGCGCTGCCCTCGAACGGTTCAGTGGACAGCCAGTATTTGAGCGTGAACGTGGACCAGTCTCCGGATATCTCGCATAAGCTCTCAGTTGCGAAGGATACCAGCGGCATGATGGCGAAGAACGCGACGATTATGACGAGTATTATCGCTATTACCGCTCTTGCCTTGCCCAGTTTTACGAGGGATACCTGACCGGACTTTCCGGTCACCGTTGTGAAGGATTTCCTCTTGCCCGTAACCCTGTTGTTCAGCGTCAGTATCACTATGGAGAATACCATCAGGACTATGGCTACAACGTAGCCCTGGCCTTTAGTAAATCCGCTGTTTACAAGGCTGCGCATCTGGACGGATATCGATACGAAGTTGTTTCCGCTGGTGATGCTGCTCTTGTTCAGGAAGAACGGAACGGTGAAGCTGCTGATGCTGCTCGAGAATACCAGCAGTACCGTGGATATCAGAGCAGGAAGCACTATCGGGAGCGTTACCCTGCGCAGAATCTTGAAGCGGCTGGCCTTGAGGACCGTAGCGGCTTCTTCCAGGTTGGCGTCCATGTTGCGCAGTATTCCGCCTATAAGTATGTAAGCGAAGGGCGCGTAGTGCAGTCCCAGAGCCCAGGCGCAGGGCACGAAGCCGTACACCAGTGATTCCGGGACGCATATTCCCGTTACGCTCTGAAGTATTCCCATGCCGGCGTTGATCTGGGTGTTCTTGAAGAAGTTCTCCCAGAACATGGCCATGGCCCAGCTAGGCATGATGTAAGGAAATACAAAGACTGTTGAAATGAATTTCTTAAAAGGTAAGTCGGACCGCGTAATGAACCATGCCACTACTCCTCCGAATATGACCGCGATGGCGCACGCGTACAGGGCCATGAGCGCGGACTGTCCCAGAGGTCTCCAGAATACCGTTTTTGCGTAATCATACTCTTTGCTGAACAGCAGCTCCCACCAGTGATGTGAGGTGAGATCGCCGTTCTTTACGCCTCCGCCGACGTACATTGCTTCCTGGCTTCCGTTAACGGTTACGGATCCCAGAAGAAGCGTGAACAGCGGCAGGACGACTGCAGCAATAAGAATTATAAAGAAAATGACCGAAATTACGTTAGCCGGTTTGGAGAAATAGGCCTTTAAGCGGTTGCCGGAGCTTTTCTGTTTAGTTTTCATAAATGATCGCTCCTGTCTTTGCGAAACAGGGGAGGGAAAAGTCTCCCTCCCCTGCGTTAGGTCTTATCCAGCTGCTTAGTGCAGACTTGAGTTACTGTCCGAGCTGCTGCTTTATGAACTTCTGAGCGTCGCTGTAAGCGGATCCGATGTAGTCAACGTCCTCCACGAGGCAGTTCTTGACCCAGCTCTCGAGCGGCTGATCGCCTTCGATCGGCTTGTTGTTTACGTTAGCGGAGTAGTATCCGTACTGTCCGCCCCAGCCGGCCTGGAAACCTTCCTCGGAGAGGAGGTAGCGGATGAAGAGGCAGGCGGTGTACGGAAGCTTGGCGGTCTTGGGGATGAGTACCCACATGTTGTAAACGAAACCGCTGAAGCCTTCAACGTCCGCGTTCCAGCCGGCGCCGGTAAGATCATCGACGCTGGGCTTGCTCTCCAGACCCATGTAGTCCTTGAGCTTTGCAAGACCTGCGAATACGATCCTGCCGTCGTCAGCATAGTTGATGAGTTCCTTGACTTCGCTCGTATCGGACTTGTGCCAGTAAGCGATGTTCTTGGTGAAGTCTGCAACGAACTTGTAGCCTATGTTCTTGTAAGCTGCATCGGCCTCGTAATCCTTGCCGAAGTAGCTCTTGTAGGCTGCGGTGAGTCTGTTGACTGCGTCGGGGGAGGTCATCATGATGAAGAAGTTCATGTTGATGTCCTCGCTCAGCGGGCTCTGAACGGATGCGTTGTGGAGACCCTTGAGGGAGAATCCGTCCACGCCGGTCAGCTGCCATACGTTCTGGAGCTGATCCTTGCCTACCTTGGTGTTGTTCCACAGGAAGATCTTGTTGAAGGTTACGCCTACCTGGGGATCGGTGGTGCCTGCGTTGAACTTGAATTCGTCTCCGGACGGAGTGTAGCTGAGCAGGAAGCCGGCGTCGAGCATGTTGAACTTAAGGAACGCAGCGTCCTGGATCATGACGAAGTCCGCAACGTACTGGTCGGCCTTGGCCGCCGCGTCGAGGACGGGCTGATACTCGGAGCCCTTCCTGGAGTTGTAGACGATCCTGCCTGCGGCCCATTCATATTTCTTTTCGAAAGCCGCAGCGACCTTCTTTACGCCGGAGGTGAGGGAGTCTGCATTGAAGGTGAGGTCCTTGTTCTCCTCAAGCTCCTTCTTGGCTGCTTCGATGAGCTCCGCCTCGGTCATCTTCTCCGCGGCCGCGATCTTTTCCTCGACGGTCTTGGGTTCTGCCGGAGCGGTGTTGCCGGAGTCGTTGTTTGCCGGTGTGGTGTTTCCGCCGCTGCCGCATGCAGCGAGGCCGAATACCATTACCAGAGCAAGAACAACAGCTAGTACTTTCTTGATGTTCTTCATAGTTTTCTCCTTCTTTATAAAAGTTTTTATTTAGAACTATCTTAACGGACTGCGTCCGCTTTAACCTTTTCCGTGCGGTCCGCGCGTTTTACGGGATGCGCCGGGCCGCCGGGCGGCTTACGCTTTGCCGTTGCTTCCGAACACGTCGGTTATGCGCTTTGCGACCATCTCGGCCACCGCCTTCTGGGCCGGTCCCAGGAACGTGCGGCCGTCGAACTTCTTGGGGTTCTCCGCAAACTGCCTGCGGATCTCTCCGAAGTAGCATACGCGTATGTCAGTGCCGACGTTTATCTTGCAGACTGCCATGGAAGCAGCTTTCCTGAGCATTTCGCCGGGGATACCTATGGCCTGGGCCAGGTCTCCGCCGTACTGGTTGAATATTGCCAGACGATCCTGCGGAACGGAGGATGCCCCGTGCAGAACGAGCGGGAAGCCGGGCACCTTCTCCTGGATCTCCTCCAGTATGTCGAAGCGCAGCTGCGGCTCCTGACCGGGCTTGAACTTGTATGCGCCGTGGGCGGTGCCTATCGCTATCGCGAGACTGTCTATGCCGGTGCGGGAGACGAACTCCACCACGTCGTCCGGGTGGGTGAACGCGCCGTATTTGTCGTCCACGTTAACGTCGTCCTCTATGCCCGCTATGGCGCCAAGTTCGCTCTCCACCACGACGCCGCGCTGGTGCGCGTAGGTCACCACTTCCTTAGTGATCTCTATGTTTTTTTCGAAATCGTAAGCGGAAGCGTCTATCATTACGGATGTGAAGCCGTAGTCCACGCATGCCTTGCAGATCTCCGGGGTCTTGCCGTGGTCCAGATGCAGGGCTATGGGGATGTCCGTGGTCTGCGCCGCGGCCTTGAGCGTGCTAACCGCGTATTCCGGTCCTATGAACTTGAGCGCGCCTTCGGAAAGAGCAAGGATGAGCGGGGCCTTAACGCTGTCCGCGCCTGCCACTATCGCCTGGATTATGTCCATGCTGTCGGCGTTGAAAGCGCCTACGGCATAGCCGCCGTCGTACGCTTTTTTGAACATTTCTTTAGTCGTTACCAAAGCCATTGATGATGTACTCCTTATAGCCGGTGATTGATATTTTTCTAACGTTTATTTTACACTTTATTATATTAAAAAGTCAAGGACGCGACGCTGTGGAAGTGTGGAAATAAAACGGCCCTCAAAGAATATAGAACCCTCCGGAATCTGTTCCGGAGGGCCTGTAATATCAGATATGCTTTTGTTCTACACGTCCTTGCGGCGTATTATCGCAAAGCCCGCGGCGTAGTTTATGAGTGTCAGCGCCCCGTAGACGCCCAGCAGCACCGTTACCGGTATCGTGTCGTTTACCGTGGTGAGGACTGCGCCGTTCGTCTGGTGCGCAATGTCCGGATCTATGGCAGTCTGCTTGAACATGTTCATGAGCAGGGTGGGGATCTCCAGCTGGCCGGAGGTTCCCTTTATGCCGCCGAAGAATTCCGTACACCACCTGAACATGCTTCCGAAGTGGTAGTTGAGGTCCACGAAAGCAAGCTTGTCCAGACCCGCTCCGCCCCTCAGGGACAGCACCAGGCGCACGACGAGCGGCAGCACCAGCACTACTATCATGACAAGGAGCATGGGCAGCAGGGCGATTATGCGCTTTTTCGCCACGCAGCTGAGCAGCACCGCCAGAGAACTGAAGAACAGGGTCACTATGAGTCCGTACATCAGGTAGGCGGGGAAGTACGACAGCAGTTTAATGAAGATGTTGCCGTCGTAGTTTCCGCAAAGGTAGTTCATGACGTACATCGTGCTGAGGGACATCACCATCAGCATAAGTGAGCCGATCAGCATGCCCAGCACTTTGCCGAGCAGTATCGAAAC
Organism: Bacillota bacterium; assembly: GCA_017619905.1. Classification (GTDB taxonomy): domain Bacteria; phylum Bacillota; class Clostridia; order Peptostreptococcales; family Anaerovoracaceae; genus RUG13409. Next base: position 1,707 of record JAFZRK010000194.1, on the reverse strand, counting down.
ACGGCTGTTGGGCTTGGAGACCAGTATGCGGAACGTGCCTTCGTGCACTTCTCCCGCTATGAGGCCCGTGCCTACAGCGCTGACTATCACCATCAGCATTGCTCCGCAGATCAGGAAGAACACGGTTATGTGCTGCTCTATCAGGCGGTAGTTCAGGTAGCTGCTGAACGCGGGGACGTTGTCCACGGCGCCTGCTTTCGCGAGCACCAGTCCGCCCAGGAGCCCCGCGGCCAGACTTATGATGACCGCGCTAAGCTTCAGCGTTTCCTGAAGCGTCCTTTTCAGTATCACTCCCATTTTTCTCTCCTTCCATCATCTGCTTGTAGAGCGAGTCGAGCGACAGAACTTCCTCGCTCAGCTTGTTGAGTTGCATGCCGTTTGCGTACACCAGACCGACCACGTCCTTCTTCAGGCGGTCCATCTCCTTGGTGGTTATGCGGACGCCTTCGTCGGGGACGATCTCGGCCTTGTATCTGCCGGCAAGCCCCAGGACCAGCTTCTCGTTGTCGTCCGTGTCGACCCAGAGTATGCCCTGTTTGAACATCTCCTGCGCCTCGGCTATGGGGGCGTTAAGGATCAGTTTTCCGTGGTCTATCATCAGCACGTGGCTTATAACGGTCTCAAGCTCCGTAAGAACGTGCGAGCTTATGAGCACCGTCAGGTGTTCGTCCTGCACCATGCGGCGCACGGTGTCCAGGATCTCCTGCCTGCTGGTGGGGTCCAGGTTGGCCGTGGGCTCGTCCAGAAGGAGCATCTTGGGGTGGTGTATCATGGCCTGGGCCAGGGACACCTTTTTCTTCATGCCGGTGGAGAACTTTGCCACCTTCCTGTCCCTGTGGTCCTGAAGCTCGAACTGATCCAAGAGCTCGTTGGTGCGCTTTGCGGCCTCATCAGGGGACAGCCCAGAAAGGCAGCCCATGTACCAGAGGTACTCGTAACATTTCATGTCCGAGTAGAAGCTGGTGAACTCCGGGGAGTAGCCGAGGACCTTCAGCGCTTCCGGGCTCGCCAGCGGGTGTCCGAAGACGCTGCCGCTGCCGGAGGTGGGGAAGAGGGATCCCATGATGAGAGCCATCGTGGTGCTCTTGCCCGCGCCGTTGGGGCCGACCATGCCGTAGATCCTGCCAGTCTCCAGCTTAAGGCTTATGTCGTCGACTGCCGTAAAGCTGCCGAACTTCTTTGTTATGTGATCAAGCACTATGCAGTATTCGCTCATCTCGCAGCCTCCTTTTTGAACAGACCGGCTATCCTTGCCTTCCTGAATATCCCGAAGAACAGGCAGGCTATCAGCAGCACACCGGTGAGCACTGCCGGCAGCACCGGGAAGCTCTTCTGCTCTCCGACGCTGACGCGGTAGAGCTCGCTGTAGGTCTTGCCCTGGCCGTCGTTCATGGAGAGCGATATCTCGTGCTCTCCCTGCATCAGCGGTATGCTTGCCGATGTGTCTGAGCCAAGGTATACCACAGTGCCGTTGTCTGTTATCGTCATGATGCTGTATTCCTGTGCGGGCGTCCAGGAGAGGTCCAGGATGTGGCCCCCGGCCTGCTCCGGTACCGCGTCATTCAGGGTGAAGCTCTTGTCTAAACTGAGCTTAAGGAGCTCCCCGGCGGGAGTCGTTACGACTATGTCCTTATCTATCTGTATGGCGTTGTTCGCCGATACGCTGTAGTCCGCCACGAGCTTCTGCTCGGAAAGGTCCAGCAGGCT
>JAFZRK010000193.1 GCA_017619905.1 Bacillota bacterium | reverse complement strand
GGTATTCTTTCCCGTAAGGAAGAAGGTCTCGCGGTTCCTGCGGACCATGTCCACAGCGTTGCAGTCGCGTCCGTGCAGGCTGCACAGCGCAGCGTTCTGCCAGGGTCTTCCCAGCGCCGCGAAGAACGCGTTAAGGGACGATATCCCCGGGAACACCTTAAGGTCGAAGCCCTCCGCGAACACACCGCAGAGCTTGGTCGACGCGCTGTAGAATCCGGGGTCGCCGGACACCAGCACGGAGAACACCTGCTTATCGCTGGCCGTCACCGCTTCGTATACCTTCTGCGGATCGTATATTGGGGCCTTCTCGCAGCCTTCTATATACTGCGCGTACTCCGCCAGGAGCCTTTCCGCTCCGAACACCACTTCGCTCGCCTTAAGAGCCGCCGCAGCGTCCGCGGTGATGCTTCCCGAGCCCAGACCCGCACCTATGATATATACAGTCTTCACAGCTTCCTCCATTCTCCGGATCTTAAAGCCGCCTTCCAGAATTCCATGCCTTCGCCGCTGTCCACCTCGGGACGAAGCAATAACAGCACGGTCATGCCGCACTTCTGTGCCGCGTTCACCTTGTCCGCAAACCCGCCGGTACGTCCGGTGTCCTTGGTCAGCAGGTACTTGGCGCCGCTGGCCCTGAACATCGCCGCGTTCAGCTCCTCCGAGAAAGGTCCCTGCATGCATATTATGTGCTTTGCCGGGATGCCCGCCGCAAGGCAGGAACGCAGTCCGTCCTCCGACGGAAGAATCCTGAGCCATAAACGCTCCTCCGCGCCGTCTATCGAAGCGAGCACTGCCGCTTCCTTGGCCCCAAGGGACGAAAAAACGCCTCCCTGATGCGCGTTAAGGTACTCTGCCATATCAGAGAGCGTCTTGAACTCTTCGCAGTCTGTATGGGGCTGTTTTTCCCTCAGGACCTTTTTCAGCCTGGCGCCGCTTTCTCTGCACGCGAGCGCTATGGACTCGCTGGCGACGTCAGCGTAAGGATGCGTGGCGTCAAGGACCAGAAGAGGAGCCTCCTCTTTGATCAGCGCCGCCATCTCCGCCGGACCCAGCTTGCCCCTGTTGACGCGCAGGCTGCCGCCGGCCTCCATAAGCTCCTCGCCGTATTCGGTGGCCACGCAGCATACCGTGTCTATGTTAAGTTCCTTCGCAAGCTCGGAGAGCTCCCGCCCTTCCGTGGTACCCGCGAAAATGACCAGTTCAGCCAAGTCTGTACCCCCTGGGAGTTACCATCTTTCCGTTTATTATCTTTGTCGCCGCGTTGCCGATGAACACCGTTGTGAACATGTCCACCTTTGTGTCGCGAAGCTCCGCGAGCGTCATCACCGCAGCGGTCTCGCCCTCGCGGCCTATGTTGTTTACCGTTCCGCAGACCGTCTCCGGACCCTTGTGGCGCAGAAGTATGTCGCAGGCCTTCTGCAGGTAGTCCGCGCGCTTGTGGCTGGACGGATTGTACAGCGCTATGCACATGTCCGCCGAAGCGCAGGCCTCGAGCCTCTTTTCTATCAGTTCCCACGGAGTAAGCAGGTCCGAAAGGCTTATGACGGCAAAATCGTGGCCCAGGGCCGCGCCCAGCACAGCGCCTCCTGAGAGAGCCGCCGTAACGCCGGGAATAACTGAGATCTCAACGTTTTCGTACTCCGGGGAGAGCTCGTAGATCAGCCCTGCCATGCCGTACACGCAGCTGTCGCCGGAGCATACCACCGCAACGTTCCTGCCTTCCGAAGCAAGCCTTAAAGCCTCGCGGCAGCGTTCCGTCTCCTGACGCATGCCGTTGTCGAAGAACTCCTTGTCCGAATAGCGCGGCATTACCAGTTCAATGTACTTTTTGTATCCTACGATAACGTCCGCGGCCTTTATCGCCTCGTCCGCTTCCACGGTCATACCGCTATACTTGCCGGGACCTATCCCGACTACAACACACTTACCCATCATTTATCCTCCCACTTAAGCACGGGCTCCTTAAGAGCCAGCGCCATGGTAATGCCGTTTCCGGCTTCTTTCTTGTTTATGAGGCGTCCGCCCGAGGCCAGCACCGCCGCCCTCTCGCAGACGTTGTCCACGCCGGTGATCTTCTTTACGAACTCCGAGCCCGAGTAGTCCCCAGGCACCGCCGTAAGCTCGCCCGCCGTGTACGTAAGGAACGGAAAACCGTGCCTTTTGCAGAACTCTATCAGCGCCGGTTCGTCCTTCTTAAGGTCCAGACTTGCGGCCTGGAAGACTGCCTCCCTGTGCACGCCGCTTTTGGCGATCACCGCGTCGAAGGCCTCCTCCAGCGCGTCAAGTTCTATGTTCCTGTGGCATCCCACGCCAAGCGTCACCACGCGCGGCACCAACCGCAGAGCGTCCGCGCTCCCGCGCGACCTGTGCGACACCAGAATGTCGTAGCCGGTATCCGCATATTCCAGGCAGGACGGCAGCTCGCCCTCTATCTCATAAAGGCTCTTTATCTTAAGCTTTTCTCCCGCGAGGATCCTGGAAGACACCCACTTTATCTTCTCCGGGTTTGCGACCACCAGACCCTGGGACCTTGCCCAGTCGTCCGCGGCGAACAGACCGTTGATGTCAGTTGCCGTAGTTATAACGGGAAGCGCTCCTATGGCCCTGCCTATCCTGACCGCAAGATCGTTGGCGCCGCCCAGATGCCCGGAGAGCAGCGGTATTGCATAGGTCCCCAGCTCGTCTATCACTATCACGGCCGGGTCCACGGTCTTTTTTCGGACGTACGGAACTACGGCGCGAACGGCAATGCCGCAAGAGCCTATGAATATCAGGGCGTCAGAATCCGGCCAGGCTATTTCTGTCCATGCGGACAGACCGCCTTCTTTGCAGCGCTCCAGTTCGAACTCAACGTTATCTTTGCCCAGAGGACCCTCCTTCAGCTTGAAGGAAAGATCCATGCCCAGATCCATGCCGCGTTTTGAAAAAGCTATGGCTTTTATTATCATTTGCTTGCCTTTCTGAACTCCGTGGAGAAGTCCGGCGCGTAGAGCCGGGACAGCTCGTAGTCGCTACCGAGGCAGTCGCCTATCACCATCAGAGCGGTCTTCGTAATGTGATTCTCAGCCGCGGTCTGCGCAAGAGTGGCTACCGTGCAGCGGCAGACCTTCTCGTCCGGCCAGGTGGCCTTGTATACCACGGCTGCCGGGGTGTCGGGCTCATATCCGCCCGCGATCAGCTCCGCGGAAAGCTCCTTAAGAAGACCCGTTGAAAGGAACACAACCATCGTGGCGTGATGCGCCGCGAAGCTGCGGATGCTCTCTCTTTCCAGAACCGGCGTACGGCCGGCCATGCGGGTGATTATGACGGACTGCGAAACGTTGGGCAGAGTGTATTCCGCCTTAAGCGCCGCCGCAGCTCCGCAGAAACTGGATACGCCGGGACACACGTCGAACTCTATGCCCTGCGGGGCAAGTCTGTCCATCTGCTCTCTTATGGCGCCGTAGACCGACGGGTCTCCGGTGTGAAGCCGGACCGTTGTCTTTCCGGCCTTTTCCGCCTTCTCGATCTCCGAGATCACCTCATCCAGCGTCATGTACGCGCTGTCGAAGATCTCGCAGCCGGGCTTGGCATACTCCAGCAGCGCCGGGTTCACCAGCGATCCTGCGTAGATTATCACGTCAGCCTCTTCCAGCAGTTTCTTTCCTCTAACGGTGATGAGATCCGGGGCACCGCTCCCCGCTCCTACGAAATGTACCATTATTACCTCCGAACTTTGGGGACGGTTCTTCAGGTTCCGTTCCCATGTGCGATCCTGCATGCTATTTGGAACTCGGAGAACCGGCCCTTAAGTTCCAAAGCTCCGCCAGCTCCCGCGCGCCCGGGCTTTCGCACAGCACGCCGCCCAGATCCTCGCGGTTGGTGAAGCAAATGTATTCTATCTGAACGCCCTCCGGGACTTTGCGAAGAAGCGTCGCCTCTATGCGCTTTCCCAGTATTTCCAGCGTCTCATCCATCTTTCCGGCGGCCTTCAGCACGTCCAGCGCCGCGTCTGTGGTGGCGCAGGGCAGCACTTTCTTAAGGGTCTCCAGGTCTGCACCGGCCTCCAGCGCGCAGGCCGTCATGGTCTCCATGCGCCCGTCGCCTCCGGAGGAATGCGTGAAGGTCTGCCCTATTCCCAGTTTTACCATCTTGCCGATGTGGCCCACCATCAGTATGCGCTTAAAGCCGCACTCCACGGCGGAGTTGATGGCGTCGCCTATGAAATTGGACATGGCTATGCACTCGGAAACGTCCAGCCCCAGCACGTCCCTGGAAAAGTCCCGGCCGTAGTTTCCGGGCACCAGGAATATGTCCGTGCGGCCCTTGGCTGCAAGCTGCCTTATCTCCACCTTTGTGGTGTCGACAAGCGCCTGATTGCTCATTGGTTCCACAATGCCCGTAGTGCCTATCACCGAGATCCCTCCGACTATTCCCAGACGCGGATTAAAAGTCTTTTTCGCGAGCTTTTCGCCTTCAGGGATGCTTATGACAACTCTGAACGCGCCGCTGTATCCATACTTCGCGGCGACTTCCGTAAGCGCCTGCGATATCATGCGGCGCGGAGTGGAATTGATGGCAGCCCTTCCGACTGGCTGGTCAAGCCCCGCCTTGGTGACACGGCCCACGCCCTGTCCGCCGTCTATCTCTATCAGAGTCCCCGGTTCCGGATCCTTAAGATCCTCCGCTTTGCAGAGGCTTACCGTAGAGAACACCAGCGTTCCGTTCGTAACGTCCGGGTCGTCCCCGGAATCCTTGCGCACCGCGCATCTTACAGAATCCTCATCCATTGAAATTTCAAGGATATCCAGATGCAGCAGCTCGCCCGCGGGAGTCATAAGATCGACTTTATCGACAGACTTGCCGCCCAGCAGCATGATCGCGGCCGCCTTTGAAGCACCCGCCGCGCAGGAGCCTGTGGTATAGCCGCACCTCATTATTTTTCCGTTAACGTATCTTGTAAGTTCCATAAATAAAAACTCCGGCATCTTTCTGCCGGAGTATTCTGCACGTCAAAAAACGTTTTTGTCTCTTCGGTCTGCGCAAAGAGAATCAATACCCGGCACCCGACTGTCACGGCAACGCACTTGCGAGGGAATTTCACCCTTCTTCCCCGTTAGATTTTCCGAATTGATTATATTACCGGCGAAGGCCCTGTGTCAACGGCGTAAACCTACTTCTCCTTTGCTATCACCAACGTGAAATATCCTGCCTCGTCCGGTATCTCCTCAGCGGACCTGTAGATCTTTTCGCTGTCCATGCCGCAGTTCTCCACGGCCTGAACGCCGCGCCCGCTCCTTGCAAGAGCGTCCTTGACTTCCTTCATATGACTTGCGGATTTCATCAGCACGCAGTTGCCGGAGAGCTGCGAAACATCCTCAGCGGAATGCAGTGCAGGCAGTATGTGCAGCTGCTCGTCCCACTCGGTAAGTGACGTTCCCAGCCTTGCCGCAGCTGCGCAGAACGACGGAATGCCGCTTACAAGCTCCACTTTGTACCCGTCCGCCTCCAGTATGTGCTGCAGATAGCTGAAAGTGCAGTAGACGGTTGGATCGCCGAGCGTCAGGAACACAACGTTAAGTCCTTTGTCCAGATAGCTCTCTATAAGCTCCGCACCCTTCCTGTGGGCCGCTGCAAGGATCTCCCTGTCTCTGGTCATCGGCATGTCCACCGCGATCAGCTCCTTGTCCGATATTTCCGGGGCTGCAGCAGCTGCTATCTTATACGCAACAGACTCTTCCGCTATCTTTCCGGGAACCGCTATCACGCGGTTTTCCTTTATCAGCCTTACCGCCTTAAGCGTCATAAGCTCCGGGTCTCCGGGACCGACTCCCACACCGTACGCAATGCCTTTCATGCTGCACCTCCAAATGTTAAACTGATTTTATCACACAGAACCACAAAAAACACTCGCAAATCGATGGTTTAATTGTTCACAAGGCGCGCTTGTTGACTTTTCCCGCGCGTGCGTGTATTCTAAATAAGATGAAAACTGAATCGGAGACAGGTCATGGAAGTCGGGTGAGATCCCCACGCAAGGCCGTTGCTGTGATCCGCTTATCATGCGCACTCAAGCCACTGGGAGACCGGGAAGGCGCGCATGCGGGAACCGTATAAAACAGTTCCGGGCGGTAAGCCAGAATACTTGCCTGCCTTATGCCGCGCGAAAGCGCGGAGCGTTCAACTCTGCGGACCACCGGAGTAATGGATATATGGCTTCTGCCGTGACTTCACTTCTGCTGCCCGCACTTTGATGCGGGCTTTCTGTTTTTCAAAACAAAGCAGGCCTCGAAGTGTTCAACTGCGAACGCTGCGAAAGGTTTTCAAGATCGAAAAAGAGATTTTTGCAGAAAGAGAGGTCATAACTAAATGAAACATGCAAAAATAATTCTCGCAGTAGTTCTGGTGCTTGCCATGGTGCTGGGCCTCGCGGCCTGCGCTCCGTCCAAGGCGGACAAGGAAGCTGCAGATAAGGTAGCTAAGCTCATCGACGAGATCTACGTTCAGGAATGGACCGAGAAGACCGACGAGCAGTGCGCTGCCGCCAAGGCAGCCTGGGACGCTCTTACCGATAAGCAGAAAGAGCTTGTCGAGGGCGAAGAAGCAGATCCGGATTACTTCGGACGCGACACCGGCGACGCCTCCAAGGACGATCCGCTCAACAAGGACGGCATCGGCAAGAAGGAGCTCCTGGTAGTATCCTTCGGTACTTCCTTCAACGACAGCCGCGCCACGGACATCAAGGGCATCGAAGACGCTCTTGCCAAGGCTTATCCCGACTGGTCCGTACGCAGAGCGTTCACCGCTCAGATCATCATCAACCACGTACAGGCCCGCGACGGCGAGAAGATCGACAACGTAAAGCAGGCTCTGGACAGAGCCGTAAAGAACGGTGTTGAGATCCTCGTAGTACAGCCCACTCACCTGATGCACGGCGCAGAGTACGACGAGCTCGTGGAAGAACTTGAGAACTACAAGGACAAGATGACCATCGTAGTCGCTGAACCCCTCCTCGGAGAAGTAGGCGCAGACGCCACAGTCATCAACGAGGACAAGGAAGCTGTCGCCAAGGCAGTGGTAGACGCAGCGGTCAAGTCCGCAGGCGCTTCCAGCCTCAACGACCTTGCCAACGGCGGTACCGCCATCGTTCTGATGGGACACGGAACTTCCCACAACGCGAAGGTCACCTACAGCCAGATGCAGTCCCAGATGAACAAGCTCGGATACAAGAACGTGTTCATCGGAACCGTCGAAGGCGAGCCCGAAGAGACCGCATGCGAAGAGGTCATCAAGAAGGTCTCCGAAGCCGGTTACAAGAACGTCATCCTCCGTCCGCTGATGGTAGTTGCGGGCGACCACGCCAACAACGACATGGCAGATCCGGACGACGCAGAATCCTGGTACAGCATGTTCAAGGCTTCCAAGAAGTTCGAGAAGATCGACACCCAGATCGAAGGTCTCGGCCGCATAGGCGACGTTCAAAAGCTCTACGTAGCTCACGCTGCCGATGCCATCGAGGAGTCCGTCGTTCAGCACGTAGCTGACCTCATCGACGCTATCTACGTTCAGGAACGCACCGACAAGACCGACGAGCAGTGCGCGGCCGCCAAGGCAGCCTGGGACGCCCTCACCGACGAGCAGAAAGAGCTTGTTGAAGGCGAAGAGGCAGATCCGGATTACTTCGGACGCGACACCGGCGACGCCGCGGCGGACGATCCCCGCAACGCCGACGAGATCGGCGAGAAGGAGCTCCTGGTAGTATCCTTCGGTACCTCCTTCAACGAGAGCCGCGCCACGGACATCAAGGGCATCGAAGACGCCCTTGCCAAGGCTTATCCGGACTGGTCCGTACGCAGAGCGTTCACCGCTCAGATCATAATCAACCACGTACAGGCCCGTGACAGCGAGAAGATCGACAACGTCAAGCAGGCTCTTGACAGAGCAGTCGCAAACGGCGTAAAGACCCTCGTGGTACAGCCGACCCACCTGATGCACGGCGCGGAGTACGACGAACTGGTCGCGGAGCTTAAGAACTACGAAGGCAAGATGAAGATCACGATCGCCGAGCCTCTCCTCGGAGAAGTCGGAGCTGACGCTACCGTAATCAACGCAGACAAAGAAGCCGTCGCCAAGGCAGTAGTCGCTGCAGCAGTTAAGTCCGCCGGAGCCGGCAGCCTTAACGCTCTCGAAGCCAAGGGCACCGCCATCGTTCTGATGGGACACGGTACTTCCCACAACGCGAAGGTCACCTACAGCCAGATGCAGTCCCAGATGGAAAAGCTCGGATATAAGAACGTATTCATCGGAACCGTTGAAGGCGAGCCCGAAGAGACCGCAGGCGAAGAGGTCATCAAGAAGGTCTCCGAAGCCGGTTACAAGAACGTCATCCTCCGTCCGCTGATGGTAGTTGCGGGCGACCACGCCAACAACGACATGGCAGATCCCGAGGACGAAGAGTCCTGGTTCAGCATGTTCACTGCTTCCGGCAAGTTTGAAGACGTCGCCTGCCAGATCGAAGGCCTCGGCCGCATCCAGGCAGTAGAGAAGCTCTATGTGGACCACACCGCAGCAGCCATCGCTGAAGCTGCCAAGTAATAACTGAAAGGTAATACTATGCGCGCAAGAAGAATCATTTTAGTCCTGCTGGCACTGGTAATGGTATTAAGTCTGACTGCCTGCGGCGGCGGAAACAACAGTACCCCGGCAGACAATGGGAACAACAGCAATGAAGCCGCTGCTCCGATCGCGGACGGAACATACACTGTGGACTTCAAGACCGACAGTACCATGTTCCACATCAACGAAGCCTTAAAGGGCAAGGCGACGCTTACGGTAAAGGACGGGAAGATGACCGTCCACGTCGTACTGGTCTCCAAGAGCATACTCAATCTGTTCCAGGGAACGGCCGAAGACGCCCAGAAGACCGGAGCCGCGATACTGCAGCCGACCGAGGAAGAAGTCACCTATTCCGACGGTATGAAGGAAAAGGTGTACGCGTTCGACCTGCCGGTGCCGTATCTGGACGAGGAATTCGACTGCGCGATAATAGGCACCAAGGGCAAGTGGTACGATCACAAGGTGAGCGTATCCAACCCTGAGCCCGTAAAGTAACAGCACATTAAACATCATCCGGGCCGGATAAGTCTTCGGACTTTGTTCGGCCCGGACGTTTTACTCAAAGAACGCACTCCCCTATTCTTTATCGGAGAACAAAGCAATGAAGAGCATTTCCAAACGCCTTTTATGCATATTCCTGGCAGCCGTCATGCTGCTGTCTTTCTGCGCCTGCGGAAACGGAAACTCAAATGACGTTCCGGCCAACAACTCCTCGGAAGACCATACCCCCAAGCTCGTAAAGAGCATGGAGCTTCTGTACGCCACGGGCTTCTCAGTGGACTATTACGAAGACGGCTATAAACTGATAACCGTTAAGGAAGGTCCGGACATATACCTGGTGATCCCGGAAGGCGCGGACAGCAAAACGACGGACAAACTCGTCAAGAGCCTTGGCGTTAAGGTAATAAAGCTCTACCAGCCCCTCACCAACATCTACCTGGCGGCAACCGCCACAATGTGCCTGTTCGACAAGATGGGCGCGCTGGACAACGTTACCATGTCCAGCCTTAAAGCGGACGACTGGTACATCCAGGGCGCCGTGGACGCCATGAACGCAGGCAAGATGGTATACGCCGGCAAATACAGCGCTCCGGACTTCGAACTTATACTTTCCAAGGGCTGCAAGCTGGCGCTGGAATCCATGATGATATACCACACTCCGGAGATAAAGGAAAAGCTGGAGACTCTGGGAATACCTGTATTCGTTGAAAAATCCACCTACGAGAGCCACCCGCTTGGACGCACGGAATGGATAAAGCTCTACGCCGCAATGCTCAACATGGAAGACGCGGCGGAGGCGGCCTTCGCCGAGCAGGTAGGCTACCTTAAGGAGGCCGAGGGCAAGGATCCCACGGGAAAGACCGTAGCGTTCTTCTACATCAACTCCTCCGGCAATGCTGTCGCCAGAAAGAGCGGCGACTACGTCTGCGGCATGATAGAGCTCGCGGGCGGCAAATACATCTTCGACGATCTGGGCAAGGATTCCGACAACAATCTGTCCACCGTCAACCTGGATATGGAGACTTTCTACGCTACCGCCAAGGACGCGGACTTCATATTCTACAACAGCACGATAATGGGCGAGATAAGCTCCGTGGACAACCTTAAGAGCTTAAGCGCCCTGATCAAGGATTTTAAGGCCGTAAAGGAAAACAACGTCTGGTGCACGGGCGAGAACCTGTACCAGGAGACCACGGACCTTGGTCAGATGATACTCGAATTCAACAAGATACTCTCCGGTGATTACACCGACGAGAGCCAGTTCACATACATGAAAAAGATCAATTAAAAAGACATGCAGCACACAGAAGATAAACGAAACAGACGCTGCGCGCTGGCGCTGATAATACTGGTAATAATCATGATCGCGCTGGTGGTGCTGAACATCAGCATAGGCAGCTACAGCATACCGTTCGACAAGATTTTAAGCGTGTTCAGAGACGGTCCCACCGCGGAGAGCGGCACCCAGATCGCCACGATGTACGCGATACTGCATCAGATACGCCTTCCCAGGCTTCTGGCCTGCCTTATACTGGGCGGCGCATTAGGCCTTGCGGGCTTCCTGCTGCAGACCTTCTTCGGAAACCCCATAGCCGGCCCGTACGTGCTGGGCATATCCTCCGGAGCCAAGCTTACCGTGGCGCTTACCATGGTGTTCGTGATGCAGGCTTCCGGCGGTCTTTCCTCCGCATTCACCATAATGGCGGCCTTTGTGGGGGCCATGGTATCCATGGGCTTCGTGCTGGTGATATCTCAGAAGGTCAGCAACGCGTCCATGCTTATAGTCAGCGGCGTAATGGTCGGTTACATCTGCTCCGCCATAACGGACTTTGTGATCACCTTCGCCAGCGACGCAAGCATAGTAAACCTGCATAACTGGTCCAAGGGAAGTTTCTCCGGAATATCCTGGGAGAACGTTAAGGTGATGACCGTGGTGGTGATCATCTGCGCGGTATGCACTTTCCTTATGGCCAAACCGATAAGCGCTTACCAGCTGGGCGAAGATTACGCGATGAACATGGGCGTCAACATCAAGCGCTTCCGCTTCATGCTGGTGCTCTTCTCCAGCCTGCTGGCCGCGACCGTAACGGCGTTCGCAGGCCCCATATCTTTCGTAGGCATAGCGGTGCCGCACATCGTAAAGAGAGTTCTGGGGTCCGCCAAACCAATAGTAGTCATTCCGGGGTGCTTCCTCGGAGGGGCCATATTCTGCCTTCTGTGCGATCTTATAGCCAGGACGGTATTTTCACCCACCGAGTTGTCTATCAGCTCTGTAACGGCCATTTTCGGGGCTCCCATCGTCATCTCCATCATGATAAAGAGAAGGAGGGAAGGCTGATGCAGGAATACATCCTTAAAACATCGGATCTCTCCGTAGGATACGACGGCAAGACCCTTATACACGACATAAACATAAGCGTAAAGCGCGGACAGGTGCTTACGCTTATCGGACCCAACGGATCCGGAAAATCCACCATCCTTAAGACCCTTACCAAGTACCTTAAGAGCATCGCGGGAACGGTCTACGTGGGCGAGAACCAGCTGGACCACATCTCCAACAGAGACCTGGCCAAACAGGTATCCGTAGTGCTTACGCAGCGCCTGCGCACCGAGATGATGACCTGCGAGGACGTTGTGGCAACCGGCCGCTATCCTCATACCGGCCGTCTGGGCATTCTTACCGACGAAGACAGGCAGGTTGTCCGCGAGACCATGGAAAAGGTAAACATACTGGAGCTTAAGGACCGCGACTACCGCCGCATAAGCGACGGCCAGCGTCAGAGAGTGCTTCTCGCCCGCGCCATATGCCAGCAGCCCCAGATAATAGTTCTGGACGAGCCCACGTCTTACCTGGACGTGCGCTACAAGCTGGAGCTTTTAGGCACCATGAGAAAACTTGCCCAGGAGAAGAACATCGCCGTGGTGATGTCCCTGCACGAACTGGACATGGCGGAACGCGTCTCCGACTACGTGATGTGCGTAAAGGGCGACACCATAGCCCACTACGGTTCCGCGGAGGAGATATTCAAGAGCGACCTGGTCACGGAGCTCTACGACCTTAAGGGCGGCACCTACAATCCCCTCTTCGGATGCCTGGAGATGGGGCGCGTGGAAGGCGATCCGAAGGTGTTCGTGCTCTGCGGAGGCGGAAGCGGCGTGCACACGTTCCGTAGCCTTCAGAAGAAGATGACACCTTTCGCCGCCGGCATACTGTCCGAAAACGACGTGGATTACCAGGTGGCAAAGGATCTGGCGGTAAAAGTGATAAGCGTTCCTACATACACGGAAGTGTCCGAAGGCGCCCTGCAGGAAGCCATCGAATGCCTTAAAGGCTGCGACAGCCTTATGGTCTGCACGGAAGAATTCGGCCACGGAAACCGCCGCTGCGCGGAACTCATAACCTTCGCCGAAAAACTCGGAAAAGAAATAATCAAAAAGTAACTTAGGGGACGGTTCTTAAAAGTTCCAAAACGGACCCGCAGCCCCGTCCCTAAAAGATATACCAAAAAGGAGAGATCAATGGAAAGCAGAACACCGCGTCCGGTAATACTGGTCACCAGCTTCGGCACCACATTCGAGAGCACCAGAAGCATCACCATAGGAGCCATAGAAAGCGTCATCGCCGAGAGATTCCCGGAATACGAAGTCCGCAGGGCTTTCACTTCCAACAACATCCGCAGGATACTTCTGGAACGCGACAAGATAAAGATCGACAGCGTTCCCGAGGCGCTGGAAAAGCTTGCCGCGGAAGGCGTTAAGAAAGTAGTCGTGATGCCCACACACATGCTTGAGGGCGACGAATACGATAATAAGATCGTAAACGTGGCGAAGGAGTTCGAAGGACGTTTCGAGGACATACGCGTAGGACGCGCCCTGCTCACCAACGCAATGGACTACAGGCACATGGCCGCGATAATAGACGACGCCACAGCCGCGTTCAAGGCGCCCAAAACGGCGAGAGTGTTCATGGGCCACGGCACGGAGCACAAGGCCAACGAGGGCTACGCAAAGCTTCAGCAGACCATTAAGGACCGCGGAATAAAGGATATGTTCATCGGCACCGTGGAAGCAGAACCGACCCTGGAAGACATGGTGAAGATAGTTAAGGACGGCGGCTACAGCAAGGTAGTCCTCTCCCCGCTCATGAT
>JAFZRK010000192.1 GCA_017619905.1 Bacillota bacterium | reverse complement strand
CTTTTACCGGCAGCTTCCCGTAGCTCTGCACGCAGTCGACATGGAAGAGCGGCTTTGCGGTGCCTTTGCCGGAAGCGGAATCCTTTATCATCCTTCCTATCTCTTCGACAGGGAAGACCGCGCCGGTCTCGTTGTTCACGTGCATCACCGAGACCAGTATCGTATCATCCGTTAGCGCAGCCTTAAGCTGCTTAAGGTCCAGGCTGCCGTCTCTTCCCACCGGAAGGATGACGACGTCCGCCCCCTGCCGCTTAAGAGCCTCGAAGCAGTTTAATACCGACGGGTGCTCCACCGCCGTGGTGATGACCCTCCTGCCCTGCTTCTTCCTGGACTCCCAGGCGCCGAATATGGCGGTGTTGTTGCTCTCGGTGCCTCCGGAAGTGAAGAATACTTCCTCCGGAAGCGCAGCAATGCTGGCTGCCACTGTCTTTCTGGCCGCCTTGACTGTCTTCTCGGCTTCCAGCCCGAGCCTGTAGAGCGTGGAAGGATTGCCGAAGCCCTCCTCCATCGCACTCAATGCGGCCTTTACGGCCTCCGGCTTTGGTCTTGTTGTTGCGCTGTTGTCTAAATAAACCTGCATGTCCCTAAAAAGAAGGCCCGCATCTCTGCGGGCCCGTGCTTGCTATTTCGCGTAGTCTATCGCTCTGGTCTCCCTTATCACGTTGACCTTTATCTGGCCCGGATATTCGAGCTCGCTCTCTATGCGCTTGCTGATGTCCCTCGCGAGCATCGGCATGGAATCGTCCGACACCTGGTCCGGCTTGGCGATGATGCGTATCTCCCTTCCTGCCTGGATGGCGTATGAGCTTTCCACGCCCGGCGTGGTATTGGCGATCTCCTCCAGCTTCTGTAGCCTCTTGATGTAGGTGTCGAGAGTCTCTCTCCTGGCTCCGGGGCGGGCAGCCGACAGAGCATCCGCGGCAGTCACCAGCACCGCCTCCGCGCTCTTGGGCTCGTAGTCACCGTGGTGGGAAGCCATGCCGTCTATGACGGCCTCCGGCTCCTTGTACTTGCGCAGCACGTCTATGCCTATGTCCACGTGTGTGCCCTGGATCTCGTGGTCGAGAGCCTTTCCTATGTCGTGGAAGAGGCCTGCCCTCTTGGCAAGCGCAACGTCAAACCCCAGCTCGCCGGCCATGAGGCCTGCCAGGTGGGCGACTTCCTTGGAATGGGACAGGACGTTCTGACCGTAGCTCGTCCTGTAGCGGAGCCTTCCGAGGAGCTTTACGAGCTCGGGATGCACGTTGTGGCATCCGATCTCGAATACTGCTTCCTCGCCTTCCTTCTTGATGACGGCGTTTACTTCCTTGGTGGCCTTCTCCACCATCTCCTCTATGCGGGCGGGATGGATGCGGCCGTCCACTATCAGCTTTTCCAGAGCTATCCTTGCGATCTCTCTTCTTACGGGATCGAAGGAGGAGACTACTATGGCTTCCGGCGTATCGTCTATGATGAGACCCACGCCCGTGGCAGTTTCTATGGCCCTGATGTTGCGGCCCTCGCGGCCGATTATGCGGCCTTTCATGTCGTCGCTGGGCAAGCTCACCACCGAGATGGTGCTCTCAGCGACCGTGTCAGCCGCGCAGCGCTGGATGGCGCCTACGATTATGTCTTTTGCCTTCCTGTCCGCCTCGTCCTTGGCCTTGGACTCTATGTCCTTGATCATTACGGACGCCTCGTGGCGGATGTCCTTTTCCAGATCCCTCAGGAGCATCTGCTTGGCCTCGTCGGCCGTGCACCCGGAGATCCTCTCCAATTCCGCGATCTGCTTCTTTATAAGCTCGTCTACGTTCTTTTCCTTGTCTTTTAACGACTGCTGTCTGCGCTGGATGTCTTCTTCCTTCTTCTCTATGGACTCCAGCTTTCTGTCCACAGATTCTTCTTTCTGGGTTATCCTGCGTTCGGATTTCTTTACGTCGTCCCTGCGCTCCTTGATGTCCTTTTCGGCCTCCACCTTTATCTGATGGGCCTCGGACTTGGCCTCGGCGACGAGTTCCTTTCTCAGTGCTTCTGCTCTGTTCTCTGCGTCCAGGATAATATTCTTTGCCTGGGTCTCGGCACTTCCGATCGTCTTTTCAGCTTTTGACTTCCTTAAGATGTATCCTACAAGTATTCCGACAAGCAGAAAAACAATAGCCAGCACGCAGACCAGTGCCCACGGGAAGGGCTGTCCTTGTGGCAACATATTTTGTTCTCCTTGTTAATGCGTATTTGATCTATATAAAACGATATGTTGATATAAATCTAGTGTTATAATACAATATGTACAATATTATGTCAATAAAAAACAGCCGGGGGACAGGTCCTCCGGCTGATGTGTTTTCTGAACTAGGCGGTTATCCTGGAAGCTATGTCCGCGAACCTGCGGGCTATGTCGCTGCCGTCCGCGAAAGCTACCGGGATGCCCGAATTGTTGGCTATGTGGATGAGAGGATCCTCGGATACCATGCCGACAAGAGGCGCGTTGATGGATCTTGTTATGAAATTGATCCCCGGAACATTGTTGGAATCCGTGTACTGCCTGTCTATGCGGTTGATGGCGTAGTAGATCTCCTTTATGCCTATCTCCTCCAGCTTTTCGCACAGGGCCTCCGCGTTCCTTACGGCGGAGAAATCCGGCACGGTCAGCATAAGTGCGGCATCCGCGCCGCTGGCGAATACCCTTAAAATACCCGTTACGGATACCGGGCAGTCCACCACCACGAGGTCGAAACGGCTGCGCAGGGTCCTGTACAGAGCGTTTACGTGTCCTGCGCTTATGCCTTCTATCTCCCTGTACTGCGGGCAGGACAGAAGACTGAGCCCGGGGCAGAGATCGTGGCTTATTATGGCCTTGTCCAGACGGCAGAGCCCGGATACAACGTCTCCGAGGTCGAAGAGGATGCGGTCCTCCATGCCCAGATAGATGTCCGCGTTGCGCCTTCCCATGTTAAGATCCAGCAGAAGGACGCTGAGTCCCTGCTTTGCGGCCGCCGCGCTTATATTTACTGCGAAAGTCGTTTTTCCGGTGCCTCCGCTGCCGGAACACGACAGTATTACTTTGCCCATCGGATCCCTTCCGTGAAAAGTGTTACGCAGTATTCTAACACATTTCCGCGGTAAAGAATATAGGGGAAATTAGCGATTTTACTAAATAATTCCAATCTCTCTGAGACTTATGTAACGACCGTCGCCGATTATGATGTGGTCCTCCAGTTTTATGCCCAGAAGCTCTCCCGCCTGGACTATCCTTTTGGTCATGGTTATGTCGGCGGCGCTGGGCGTCGGATCCCCGCTTGGGTGGTTGTGGGCAAGCACCACCGCGTACGCGCCTTTCCTGACGGCGTTGGAGAACACCTCCCTGGGGCTTACGCAGGCGGAAGACAGCCCTCCGGAGGCCACCTCCTCCTTGGCGACTATCTCCCCTTTTGCGTTGAGCATGGCAAGGCAGATCTTCTCTTTCTGAAGATGCCGCAGGTCCTTCATGAATATGTCCGCGGCGGCAGAAGGACGGTCCATTAGGGTCTTTTCCGCGGAGTCGCAAAAGGCGGTCCTGCGCCCCAGTTCCAGGGCGGCGCACAGCCGGCACGCGAGCGCCTCCCCCACTCCTTTGACTCTCATGAACTCCTCCGGCTGGCAGTTGACCAGTCCTCTTATGCCGTCTTTTTCCAGGGACAGTATGCCGGACGACACCTCCAGCGCGCTCTGATCCTTAGTTCCGTTTGATACTATCAGTGCTATGAGTTCAGTGTTGGAGAGCCCTCCGGCTCCCGTCCTCAGCAGTTTTTCCCGGGGCCTTTCGCTTTCGGGCATCTGTTTTAACGTCGACATCTCGTCTCCCTCCTTTCGGAGGCATAATAAACGAAAGTCCGGGCCGTTCAAAGGCCCGGAGCGTAAGACTGTGCCGTTTTTACTTAAAGTGTGTGCCGTTATTTCCTGAAGACCCACTTGCGCTGCCAGTTGTAGCTGACGAAGAACAGTATAAGATCGACGAGGACCTTAAGGACTGTATCCAGGATGCCCTCGGTGCCCAGCACGTTGGCAAAGAAACTGAGTATCAGCCATGAGAGCAGCATGCGGACTACGCATATAACGTAGTATTTCCAGATGGTCTTCCTTGCCGGATCCTTGCTTCCGAACACCTTGGTGCGGCTGAAGTTATAGTCGACGAGGGAGGAGACTATCCTTGCGATCACAGTCGGCAGGAAGAGACGGGCCGTGGCGTCGGACATGCCGGCATTCTTCGTAAGCAGGCCGTAGAACCAGTAGAGGACGCCGGGCAGAGACCCGTGCTGGACCTGCCTTAGCGTAAGCAGATCGAGCACGGTGAACAACACAAGGTCCACCACCGTGGCAATGCAGGAACCCAGCACGAACAGGATTATCGGCTTGTAGATCCTGTAGGAATCCTTGAAGACGTTGAAATGCGAGCTGCTGTTGTCGTCTATGTACACGGTCCGGATGGGTATCTCGCCGTAGGGTATGCCGTGATCCTTTATGTAGATCAGCATGTTGGTCTCATACTCGTAGCGGTCGCCCTGCACTTCCTCCGCGAACGCTTTGATGTATTCGGCTGGTATGGCGCGCAGACCGGTCTGGGTATCCGTAAGTTTTATTCCGTAAACAGCCCTGTATATGAAGGCGGAGATCCGGTTTCCGAGCTTATTGTGCATAGGAACGTGGCTCCGGGAAAAGTCTCTGCAGCCGAGTATGACGTGCCCCGGACGTATCTCCATCTCCTTCGCGAGACGCACCGTATCCTCCGGCGTGTGCTGTCCGTCGCCGTCAACTGTAATGACGCCCCTGACGTCCGGCAGATTCTCCGCGATATAGGCGAAAGCGTCGCGCAGCGCCCTGCCCTTGCCCTTGTTGACCTCGTGCACCACGAGCCGGCACTCCGGATGCTCCGCCAGAGCAGCGCGGAACGGCTCCTTGTGCTCTTCCGAACTTCCGTCATCCACAAGGATAATATGCTTAAATCCGGCATCGACCATGCCGTCTACGGTGCTGTTCAGTTTTTCGTCCGGATCAAGGGACGGTATCACTATCGCTATGTTTTCCATGATGCTCACTGAACTTGCATTTTATCATATTTCACGCACCGTTCCAACTGAAAAAACGGACATCTTTTTGATGCGCCGGGTTTTCGAATCGTTGTATTATCACGCCGGAAATGGTAAAATAATAACAATAATCATATTCAGGGGGCAAACATGACAGTCAGAGACGTTAAGGAACTCCTCGAGGCGGAAGTGCTCTGCGGAGAGGACCGGCTTGACGAAGAGATCTGCGGATGCTTCGCAAGCGATTTCATGAGCGACATACTCGCTTTTGCCAGGGACCAGAACCTTCTTATAACCGGCATGCTCAATCCACAGGTCATCCGCACCGCGGAGATGGTGGACATGCCTTTCATCGTATTCGTAAGAGGCAAGGTCCCCAACGAACAAATGATAGAACTTGCCGAAGAGAGCGGAATGGTCCTTCTCGCCAGCAGGTTCCGCATGTATTCCGCATGCGGCATCCTTTTCATGCACGATCCAAACACTAAGCCATGCAAGACATTGTATTCAGATCAGAAGTAGACGGAAACGACTACCAGAGAGCCGGAGAGGCCTCCAGACATACGAAATCCGCGCTCAAGCGGCTCGGTCTGCCTCCGGAGATAATCCGCAGAGTGGGCGTCTGCATGTACGAAGGCGAGATCAACATGGTGATCCACGCCGACGGCGGCACCGCAACTCTTACCGTAGGCATAGACAAGATAGTCATAGAACTTAAGGACCACGGTCCCGGAATACCGGACATAGACCTGGCCATGCAGGAGGGCTGGTCCACGGCGAACACGGAAGCTCAGACTCTGGGATTCGGCGCCGGAATGGGCCTTCCCAACATGAAGAGATCCTCAGACGAATTCAAGATCGACACCGTCGTCGGCGAAGGCACGACGGTCACGATGACCATCTACATAAAATGAGAACACATTCAGTCAAGATCGACAAAAGCAAATGCGTAGGATGCACCACGTGCATCAAGGCGTGTCCCAACGAAGCGATCAGGGTCAGGGAACGGAAAGCAAAGATACTCGACCAGCGCTGCATAGACTGCGGCGTCTGCATCAGCATCTGCCCCCACGGAGCCATCAGATCCTTCCACGCCAAACGGGACATACTGGAAAAGTATAAATACACCGTAGTCCTGCCGGATCAGGCGCTGTTCGGCCAGTTTACCAAAGTAAGGGATCCCAACGTTATCCTTACCGCGCTTCTGGACATCGGTTTCGACGCCGTGTGCGAGCCGGCGGCTTCCGCGGAGCTTATAGCGCAGTTCGCCATACTGGACAGCGCTAACGGATCCGCCAAAGAAGAGCCGACGATATCTTCCTGCTGCCCCACCATACTACGTCTTATCCGCATGCGGTTCTCCGATCTCATTCCGCAGGTGGTGGACACCGTCATCCCCATAGAACACGCTGCCATGATCGCCCGCGACAAGGCCGTCCTGGATACCGGCCTGGATCCCAAGGACATAGGCGTCATAGCAATAGTCCCCTGTCCTTCCCAGATAACGGAGGCCATCCAGCCCGAAACGCTCAATGAGTCCGTGATAGACGACTGCATACCCATCGTGGACATATACTCCGAACTGGATGCCGCCATACGCAAGGTCACCGAGCCGAAGAAATTGTCCAGGACCGGAAGGCGCGGGCTTACGCACGGCTACTCCGGCGGCGAGGCCACGGCCAGAAAAGCTTACAATTTCATGGCTGTCGACGGGATACAGAACTGCATAAGGATGCTGGAGGAGATAGAGAACGGCAACATTCCGGAGGCGGACTACATAGAGCTCAACGCCTGCACCTGCGGATGCGTGGGCGGAAGCTTATGCGTTGGGAACCCGTTCAACGCCAAGCTCAGGATCAAGAAGATGCTCAGTCCCCTGCCGGAATACGGATGCAGTTACGACCTTTCAGAAGAAGCCAGAGAGCGCATACAAGCCACGAAAGAACTTGAATACCTGCCGGCCTTCCTCCTCGATGAGGACCGCAGCATGGCCTACGAGAAACTGACCATGATCCACGAGATACGCAGGATGCTCCCGGGCATAGACTGCGGATCCTGCGGAGCCCCGAGTTGCAACGCTTTCGCGGAAGACATAGTTCAGGGAAAGAGCAAATACACAGACTGCGTGTTCAGGAGGAACAAGGAATGACGGTATCCGAGCTTGCCGAAAAGATGGAACTGGAGGTATTCTGCCTCGGAGACCCGGAGCACGGGATAGACTCAGCTTACTGCGGAGACCTCCTGAGCTGGGTGATGGGACGAGCGGAGATGGACAACGTATGGTTTACGATCATGTCCAACCAGAACGTGGCTGCCGTCGCCGTCATGACCGATCTTTCCTGCATCGTTCTTACGGAAGGTGTAAAGCCGGACGAACAGCTGCTGGAAAGAGCAAAGACCGAAGGACTCAACCTGCTCGGAACATCCCTGTCCACATACAGAGCAGCCGCTGCATTCGCAAAGCTGGAGGACTCTCCCGAATAAAACTCACTGCCAATGAAAGACTGCGCCTTCGATCTTCATATACACTCGGCTCTGTCGCCCTGCGCTGAAGACTCGTCCACACCGGATGTGATGGCCGGTCTTTTTGCGCTGTCCGGTTTCGACGTCATAGCCCTTACGGATCACAACAGCTGCGGAAACTGCGCGGCCTTCCTCAGGGCCTGCGAACACTACGGGATACTGGGCATTCCGGGCATGGAGCTCAACACCTCCGAGGAAGTCCACGTGGTGTGCCTCTTCCCGGAGCTCGCGGCCGCGGAGGACTTCTCGGAATACGTATATTCCAAGCTTCCGGACATAAAGAACCGCAGCCGCATCTTCGGAAACCAGATCTACTGCAGCGAGAGCGGACAGCCCCTGCGCGAAGAAGAAAAACTCCTCATATCCGCCACTGAGATAGGCATCTACGAGGTCTCCGACCTTGTGGAGGAGCGCTGCGGGATCGCCTACCCCGCGCACATAGACCGTCAGGCCAACTCCCTGCTCTACAACCTGGGTTTCTGGGACGGAGGCATGGGATTTGAAATTGCGGAGATATCGATGAGGTGTCCCGACGACTTCGCGGACAGCCGTCCGGACATCGAAGGCCTCCCGCTCATAAGAGGAAGCGACGCCCACAGAATGGAGCAGATACCGGAAAAGCCGCTGCAGCATCTGCCTGTGGAAGAGCTTTCCGCGCAGGCCGTCATAGACGCGCTAAGACATCTGAAAAAAACGTAAAAACAGCGGGGCTAATTAGTCGAAAACGATTGCTAAAGCCCCATTATTTATATATAATTAACATATTGTTTAATAAATAACAATTTTAACGAATTCAGGAGGAATAAATGCCCAATCTACAGACTTCGGTACCCTTCAAGGGCACTAAGGAGCAGGAGGAGGAACTGCGCAAGGTCATCGCGGAATACAGAGACGTTCCGGGAGCTACCATGCCCATCCTTCAGGCTGCCCAGAACATCTACGGCTACCTTCCGGAAGAGGTGCAGATCATCATAGCCGAAGAGCTTGACGTTCCTGTATCCGAGATCTACGGGGTGGCCTCTTTCTACGCCCAGTTCACCATGAACCCCAAGGGCAAGTACCAGATCTCCGTGTGCCTCGGCACCGCCTGCTACGTTAAGGGCTCGGCGAACGTGCTTTCGGCCATAGAGACCAAGCTCGGCATCAAACCGGGCGGCATCACTCCCGACGGAAAGTTCTCGCTCAACGCGTGCAGATGCGTAGGCGCCTGCGGACTTGCTCCGGTAATGATGATCAACGAAGACGTCTACGGCCGCCTCACTCCCAAGGAAGTCGGACCCATACTCGATAAATACCAGTAATGAAAGATCTCTCTCTGAACGTTCTGGACGTTACGCATAACTCCATATCGGCTAAGGCCGCTCACATAACAGTGGCCCTTACGGACAAGAACGGACAGATACGCATAGCTATAACGGACGACGGCTGCGGTATGAGCGAAGAGATGCTCCGCAAGGTAACGGACCCGTTCACTACCACCCGCACCACAAGGCGCGTCGGCAT
>JAFZRK010000191.1 GCA_017619905.1 Bacillota bacterium | reverse complement strand
TGCTGTTCCTGCTGACTCAGGTGGTCCTGATCCTGATAATGGCGAAGCTCTTCGAGAACGGCAGATACTTCACGGAAGGTCCGCAGGGCATATTCGTGGACGTAAGGTGGAACCTCTTTCTTAGACGGCTCATTCCGCTGTGGAACGTCATGCCCAGAATCGTCAGCGCTCTCTGCATAGTATTCTCTGCGATCGCGGCGGCGCACATGAACGTGATGCTCAGACGAGGCAAGACGCCGACGGTACCGGTGATGCTTGCTGCGGCGACAGCGTATTCCTGGGGGACCTCGGGCACTTATTACTGGGCAAACGGTTTTCCGGTGGCGCCCATTGTTGTAGTCGTTCTGATAGCCGCATTATCGCTGAGCATTACTTATTCCGTAAGCAGGCGAGAAACGAATAAGGAAGACGATCCGTGGGACTGAGGAGGTAGGGCAAATGAAAAAGATACTGATAGTGATACTGGCCCTGATCGTCGTCTTCGGCGCGTTCGCGGTCCATGCGGAGGGAAAGATAAGCGCTTCCGCGGAAAGACCGGAGTTCCGGCTGGAAACGTTCTACGGAGATCCGTCCGCGGCAGAGGGGCTGGAGATAAAAGACTGCGTCTTCATGCTGCAGGACGAACAGTATAACAATGGCAGCAAATACTATACCTGGAAGGTCGATATGAAGATCTCGGGCGGGGCAGTGGAGATCACTTCCATGAGCTCCGAGCGGGACGCGGTCTACGACGATCTTGGCCTTATGAAGCCGTGGCCGGACGAGATGGTCGATAAAGATATAGTCGCAAGGCAGAGCCCACAGATGGCGGACCTGAACGGCAAGTATGTGTACAAGGCATACCCGAAGGACGGGTACTATTGTCTGGATGTTACGGATGCGGCCACCGGTACCGTGCTTCACAGCGTTACGTTATGCGAACGCGATGCCTCCGGCTCCGAGTACCCCAAGCTTTTCGCGGGCCGGGAGTCAGTGGCCGTGGCATTAGTACAGGACTATTCTGCGCGCGATCCTGTTTACGGCTGGTTGGTCGCCAAAGATTTTGTCTGCTGCGTTACCGCGGACGGAGAAATGATAAACATCCCGGACAGGCAGTTCACTTTCAAAGGGGAGAACTTTTTCGTTGCCCGCGGGACCGGTTTTATAGCCGCTTCTTCCAACGAAGACAGATTCGCGGTCGTTCAGAGGGATAATGTGCATGCCATAAGGAACGATGCAGGTGAGGTGATCGGTATAGACTACATGCCCTGTTCGCAGGCGGTATGGGTGTTCGGACCGTCCGGTCTGGAGTTCATGGGCCTGATAAGATGCAGTCTGGAAGGAGTTGTGCAGACTGTAGTCAGCAGTGACGGCATTTCTGAGAATACCCGCTGGCCGTTCCCGTATTACAAGTATTACGAGATCTATACCAAAGCCGTCTGGTAGCCAATGACCCGGCCGCCCGGCCGCCGGCGATCCGCCCGCTAAAAAACGCATGATAAAAGACGCCCGGACAGGGCGTGTTTGTTATTGCGTTTTTCGCTGATCCACCGGCAGCGTTTTCCGCTTACGCGTTCTTGTATTTCTCCGCCAACCTTCTTGCCACGTGCACGCCGCTGGCCGATGCCTGCGACAGACTGTGCGTTACGCCTGAGCCGTCGCCGAGCATGTAGAGGCCCTTCACCGGGGTCTCCAGATTCCCGTCCACTTCCACGGTGGAGTTGTAGAACTTCACCTCCACGCCGTAGAGCAGGGTGTCCTCGTTGGCGGTGCCCGGAGCTATCTTGTCCAGAGCGTAGATCATCTCGATTATGTCGTCCAGCTGGCGCTTTGGCATCACCAGGGCAAGGTCGCCCGGGGTGGCCTTGAGCGTCGGTCTGGTGAAGCTCTTGGCCATGCGGCTCTCGTTGGAACGGTGGCCCTTCACAAGGTCTCCGAAGCGCTGCACCAGAACGCCTCCGCCCAGCATGTTGGAGAGCCGGGCTATGGACTCGCCGTACTCGTTGCTGTTGTGGAAGGGCTCGGTGAAGCGGCTGGCCACCAGCAGCGCGAAGTTGGTGTTCTCCGTGCGCAGGGCCGGGTCCGCGTAGCTGTGGCCGTTGACCGTCACTATGCCGTTGGTGTTCTCAGACACGACTTCGCCGTAGGGGTTCATGCAGAAGGTGCGCACGCGGTCGCCGTACTTCTCGGTGATGTAGACCAGCTTGCTTTCGTAGACCTCGTCGGTAATGTGCTTGAATATCTCCGCCGGAAGCTCCACGCGAAGACCCAGGTCCACGCGGTTGCTCTTTGTGGGTATGTTGAGCTTGGCGCATATCTCCTGGCCCATCTTCGAACCGCTGCGGCCTATTGCAAGCACCAGGTCCGTGCACGAGAACTCCTCGCCGCCGGAAGTCCTTACGATGAAGCCGTCGTCGGTCTTTTCAACGGTCTCGAGAGACGTGCGGAAGCGGAACTCCGCTCCCTTTTTTACGTACTCGAAGATGTTCCCCAGGATCTTTACGTTCCTGTCGGTGCCCAGATGTCTTACCTTGGCGTCCAGAAGGTGCAGACCGTGCCTTAGGGCCAGGGTCTTCAGTTCCTTGTTCTCGGTGGAATAGAGAACCGCGTCCGCGCCGCCCATGCTGCACAGCACGCTGTCCACGTATTCCATGAGCTCCATCGCCTTGTCTTCCCCTACGTAGACGTGCAAATCACCACCGAAGCTGGTGGTGATATTGTACTTTCCGTCGGACAGGGAACCCGCGCCTCCGTAGCCGTTCATTATGTGGCACGGATTGCAGCGGATGCATTTATCGGTAAGGCCTTTGGCAATGGGGCATGCGCGTTCCTTTAAGGGCGCGCCTTTTTCGATAACAAGAACATCGGCGCCGCAGCTGAGTTTGGTCAGCTCGTAAGCCATGAAGACTCCCGCGGCTCCTGCACCTACGATGATTATATCGTAGTGTTTCATTTTATCGCTCCCTGCCGCGCAGCTTGCGCGTTGCGGCGCTTTCAGCCGGTACGTGTTCCGGTGTTACTCTTCGTCGGTGAGCTCTTCGAATACCTTGACGACCTTGTCGAATTCGTCGTCGTCCTCGATGTCGATGAGCTCGAACTCTTCCTCGGATACTTCGTTGTAGCCGTAGAGATAGACGTCGTCGGAATCGTCGTCCGGGATAAGAGCAATGTACTCTTTGCCGTCGACCTCGAAGATGCCCATGATCTCGGCTTCTACTTCGATGCCGTCCTCGAACTCCAGAGTTATGAATTCTGCCTCGTCTTCGATCGCGGGATTGTTCTTGGGATCTGCCATTTTAGTGCTCCTTTATTAAATAATTACTTTTTGCTTGCGTTGCCGAGCGCGGTCTCGACCAGCTTGTTGCTCATCTTTTCGTACATGATGACCGCTTTTATGTACGGAAGACCGAAAGCCGTCTCGTATTCCGAGTAATCCTCCACGCCGTTCATATCCAGGAAGTACTGCTTTACCTCCTCCTCGCTGACGGTGTAGCCCTCTGCTTCCGCCACGGCCTGATAGATAAGGTTGAACTTGGATCCTTCGGTAGCTTCTTCCTTGTAGGACTCGCGGAAAGCTTCCACGGATTCCGCTATCTGATAGTACTGCAGGAAGGAATTGATCTCTATGTTGGATGCCGATGCGTAGCTCTCGTAGTAGTTGAGGCGCAGGTCCGTAAGGTAGTCGATCATCTCCTGAGGAACGTCCTTCAGGAATTCGGAATTGTCCAGCAGATAGTCCTCAACTATGACGGCCTTGATGTTCTCCTCGGCCTCGGCAGCGGTCTGCCATCCGTAGAGGGAGTACAGGTTGCCTGCTACGAACTCGTCGTTCCACTCGGGCAGCTCGTATTCCACTATGTAGTTGATCTTGATGGTGAATACGGCGTCCTTGCCCGCAAGCTCCGGCTTGTTGTTTTCTTCGTCAGGATAGGGATTCGGGAAGGTTACGTTTATGTCGAAGATCTCGCCGGGGAAGTGGCCTACCAGCTGATCCAGGAAACCGTCTATGTAATTGGTAACGCCTATCGTTACGGTGGTTCCCAGACCGTCGGTGCTGCCTCCCTCGAAAGCGACTCCGTCGATCTTGCCTTCGTAATCTATGTTGACGCTGTCGCCGTCGATGACCGCGCGGTCCTCCACTTCCTTGCTGTCCGGATAGTAGGCCAGGAACATGGCTATCTGTGCGTCTATCTCGCTCTGGTCGATCTTCATGGCGGTAAGATCCGGGATCTTTACGTACTCGGAAGCGGTGAGGTCCTTCCAGTATCCGTTGTCTGCGTAGGGCTTGCTGTAGCTGAATGCCGTGTCTTCTTCCGTCGTTTTGCCGCAGGCGCTCAGGACCATGGCCAGGATCAGCAGCAGGGATACGATCTTAAGTGTCTTTTTCATGTCATTCGTCTCCACATGTATTGTTTTACAAATCATTATACCACAAAATGTGTAAATGATATGAAGATTTCATCATTTTGAGGTGTTCTTTGCGGACGGGAACCTTTCCCAGCGGACGGGACGGGCGCCGTCGAACTCTATCAGGAAGCCCTCGCCGTTCGCGGGCTGGATCTCGTACCAGTTGAGGCCGGTGTCCGTGAAGAAGCGTCCGAAGAGCATGGCTATGCTCCCGCCGTGGCACACGACAAGAGCGTCGCGGCCTTTTTTCAGAAGGGGCCCGAGGCCTCGGAGCAGGCGGGCCATCATCATGTTTCCGCTCTCGCCGCCGGGGCAGCGCTCTTTCATCTGGTCGCCGCTGATCCACGCCTGGTATTCCGGCAGGTCCTTGATCTCGTAGTAGCTTTTTCCTTCGAAGATGCCGAAGTCCATCTCGCGGAAGGATCTTCTGATCTTGTGATGAACGTCGCCGAAAAGAATCTGCAGGGTCTGCTCGGTCCTTGCGAGGCCGGTGGTGTAGACGTCGAGCCCGGAGACGTCAGGGTAGCCGCCGGCGAGGCGCTTTTCCTTAAGCTGTTCTTCGCCTTCGGGGGAGAGCGGCATGTCCGTGATGCCGCAGTAGGTATGAGTTACGTTCGCCTCGGTCTGTCCGTGGCGCAGAAGATAAAGTTTCATGGTGTTTGCGGGTCCGGCAGGGCCGTCGTTATTTCAGGGTCTTGGGGATGCCGCAGAATAGGCGGGTGACTTTGTCCGCTTTCTGCGAAAGGGCGGTGAGGGTGCGTCCGCAGAGCTCGCGCCAGGCCCGAAGCTCCGGGTCCGCCGGCACCACGCCGCAGAAGATGTCGTCCATTATGATGACTTTGGGAGACGCGGGGTTAGCGCCGTCTGCCGTTTCCGGCGCATCAGACACTTCAGCAAAGTCCGTGCGGGGCGCTTTGCCTTCCCTGAGGCAGCGCATGACGTATCTTTCGTAGTGGCAGATGCAGGGCGCGGCAAAGTCCGGCTCCGCGTCCTCCGCGCATTCGCAGACGTCCGCGTCCGTAAACCCGTATTCTTTTATAGCGTAGTCCAGTTTGCCCTGGAACGCTCCGCCTGTTACAAGTTCCATGATCGCTCCGTATCGATGATCTGCGGCTGCGGAAGTCCGGCAGCCGCTTCGTTTTGCGTTAAACGTTTGCGGTGAGCGCCAGCGCTATCACGGCGCAGGCCTCGCCTATGGTGAGGGCGCTTCCGGAGATGTCCCCGGACATGCCGCCCAGATTGTGTCTTATTACCAGCACGACTGCCAGTGCGCAGAGCGCTCCGGCCGGTACCGATATCCCCTGGAGTCCGCAGAGCAGCACGCCAAGAACGCAGCACACTACCGCCAGAATGATGCAGAACGCCGCGCGTCCTTTGTCGGCGCCGTCCTTCTTCATTCCGGAATAGCCGCTGGTCTTTAGGGGCTCAAAGCTCAGCACGCAGAAGGATATGACAGCCCTTACCGCAACCGGTATCAGCAGCAGCGCCCAGAGGTATGCTTTGTATCCGGTCTGTACCCATGCCGCGAACACGAAGATGCAGAGCACTGCCGTGCAGATCACCGCGAAGGACCCCACGTGCGAGTCCTTGAGTATCTCCACGCGCTTCTCTCTGTCCTTGAAGGACAGCACCGCGTCCGCGCAGTCCATGAAGCCGTCGATGTGCATGAAGCCGGTCACGAGCCAGGGCAGCACGGCCGTAAGAGCCAGTCCGATAACGCCCAGATGCAGCACTTCGCACAGTTTATATATGCCCAGCCATATGCCGCCCACGATCAAGCCGATGAACGGGTACGCCGCCAGCATCTGCGATCTCTTGCTGTCGTCCCACTTTTTGGAGGGGCAGGGCAGGGCGAGGAACATCATCCATGCCATGAAGAAAGGTGTCATAAAGGAAGCTCTCCTTTGTACATTGTAGGTATGGCTCCGCTGATCTCCGCCACCGCGTCGCAGCAGCGGGCGAGGGTCCTGTC
>JAFZRK010000190.1 GCA_017619905.1 Bacillota bacterium | reverse complement strand
TGGGCCAGGTCATCTTTTCGCCCACGTAGGGGTCGCAGTAGGCGCGGCGGTCGCGGTTGTCCTCGAAGAAGGTGATGGAGCCGGAGACCTGGCATCCGGAGATGCGCAGCTCGGCCCCGGTGCCCTTGTTTTCGGGGCCCGCGTAGTCGTAGAGCATGCCCACCAGGCCGCCGTTGTGAGCGTAGCCGCGGCAGGACGCGTAACCGTGGATGTCCATGAGGGTGTCCAGGATCTCCACGCAGCCGGCCGACACGATGCCGCCCAGGAACTCCTCCACTTTGAGGTACGGGTCGCACTGGTCGTCGAAGATGAGGGTGACGCTGACCTTGCAGCCGCTGACGAAGTTGATGCCGGGGGTCTGCGCGGCGGCGCCGTCTGTTGCTGAGGCGTTGGTCGCAGAGTCCGAGGCGCCGCCGACATCTTCCGCATCGACCGCGCCGAAGCCCGCTATCCCGCCGACACCTGCGTTGCAGCTCCTGCGGTCCTGATCCGTCTCCGGCTCGCAGGCCGCGGTCAGCGTAACGCGCGAGTCCTCTATGACGCAGCCGGTCACCCGGGTGTTTTTCATCCAGCCCGCCAGAACGCCCGCGAAGCAGTGCTGCTCCCCGCGCACGTCGATATCCGCGCCGCGTATCGTCAGGTCGTGGATGTCCGCGCCGTCCAGCGCAGAGAAGAGGCCCGCCAGCACGCTGTCGTAGACCTTGGCGTTGCCGTCAACGGTGGGCTCGGTGCCGTTCCCGAAGCACGTGACCTTAAGGTTGTAGATGCCGTGACCGTTTCCGTCCAATGTGCCTGCGAACGGAATCGGGGTCCAATCCATGCCTGACATGTCGATATCGTTCGTTAATACGAACGATGCATCTGGTTTATCTGACAAAAGCCGCAGATCTTCCGCGGTAGATATGGGAATCGCCTCCGCGCTCATGGCACCGATCGTCACAGTGTCTGTGACTCCGGTCGTTAAGGCGTCCGCTGCGTATGCCGTCTGCGGAGCGCCAAAGACTACCGCCTCTGCCATCATCGTACCTGCAGCCAGAGCGATGACCAGCATCAGCGATGCTGCGCGCCTGGGTATTCGATTGTCGTCTTTCGAAAGATGTTTCATAAGCATCACATCGGTCCCGATCCGTCAGTCCAGATAACGCTCGCTGAAGAAGGAGATCTTGTTGCGGATGCAGTTGAGCATGGCGGGGTCGATGCTGTCGTTCCTGGACTGGACCACGATGTTGGTCTCAAAGGCCGGGTCAATCTTAAGCACGGTCAGCTCGGACTTTTCGGTCAGGAGGATCTTGCTGATGTCGGCCTTCTGGCCCAGGAAAATGTAATTGTTGTTCTGCGACAGCAGCTTGGCGATAAGGAATTTGTCGTAGACGTTCTTGATGCGCACCTCTATGCCGGCCTCGGCGCAGAGCTTGCGGAAATAGTCCACGTAGGGGCGCGAGCTGTCCTCCACCAGGAGGGTCATGCCGCGGAAATCGTCGATCGTGATGTGCGTCTTGCTGCAGAGGTGGTTGGTGTTGCTGACCAGCGGGTGGAAGTGCAGCGTGGTGAGCGGATAGGTCTTGTAGCGGTCGTCGCGGATGAGCTCCCTGGTGCAGATCTTGTAGGTGTAGTCGTTCTCCTCGAAGAGCTTCTCGATCTCCGTGTCAGGCAGGCGCAGCGGCAGCAGGACGACGTTCTTAAGGTACCTGGTGTTGTATTCCGCCAGGGCCTCGCCTATCATGCTGGCCAGCACGGACTCCATCATTACGAAGTATTCCGGCTTGCCGGAGCTCTTGTAGTCCGAGATCTTACGGCTCACCTTGGAGGTGCGGTCCAGGATCTCCGACAGGTCGTTGTAGATGTACTCGCAGATCTGGGTGGGCGCCACGCCTTTGTGGTCGCGGGTGAAGAGCTCGCAGCCGAGCTCCTGCTCGAAGGCCTTGATGGCTTTGCCGAGCCCCTGCGACGAGATGTTGAGGCGCGCGGCGGCCTTGGATATGCTCCTGGTCTTGTACACTTCTATGACGTATTTAAGGTCTTCTGTCCTCATGACGGCCTCCGGGGTTCAGGCATTGCAGCGTTTCGGCGCTCCGGCGCTTTTCCGCGGGCCGCGCCGCGGGCGCTGCAAACGAACGGTTAAGCGCTTTTAACCAAACTGTTCTCTTACTCAATTGTATAGAAAAAGGGCGGGTTTTTCAACCTGCCCTTTTATCCGGATGTCTGAGGAATTATGAGTTATTATCCGTTATTTACTCTTCTGCGGCCTCCTCTGCGGGTGCTTCGACCGGCTTCTGAGCAGCGTTCCTGTAGGTAGGCATGTTCTCCTTGTCGATCGCCTTCATCATGAAGGTTGCAGCAATGGCTATGACGCCGAGGATGATGGGAACGATTCCCATGGAAACGTTGATGCCCTTAACGACTGCTTCTGCCTGATTGAGTCCTGCGGTAGCGTCAAATCCCGTAGCGTTCAGGATGGCGCCTACGCCGTAGGAGGCGAAGCCTACGACTACCTTAAGCACGAACATGCAGATGGAGTAGAGGAGTCCCGGCGAGGAGACGCCGTTCTTCCAGGCGCCGAAGTCGCACATGTCGGGTACAGCAGCCCAGATCGCGGAGAAGCAGAAGGAGTTAGCAACTCCGGTGAAGAGCTGGAACAGTATGGCGCCCGTACGGCTGTTGAATACTATCAGCAGGAGCGATCCTATGATGTAAAGGATGTATCCAAGGGCCATCAGCTGGCGCTTCTCGATCCTCTTGGTGAGAGGAACTACGAAGAAGAACGCCGCGACTATGCCCGCAACGCCGCCTATGGTAGCGAGGCCGGAGATCCATTCGGGATGCTTCAGGTTGTACATGCAGTAGTACGCGAAGAACGTACCGCCGAATACCGCTATGAAGTTGAGCAGCAGCATGTTTACGATGATGCCCCAGAACGGGGTGTTGCCCTTGATGACCTTAATTCTCTCGGAGAACGGCCTGATGTCTTTCTTGGAAACGACTTCTATCTTTTCCTTTACAAGGAAGGTGCAGATGTAGTAACCCGCGCAGATCAGTACCGCGAATACGATGCCTATTACCAGCCAGCCCTTGGGCTCGTTCTGTCCGCCGTACTTGGTGACTGTGGACATGAAGAACGCGCTGATTATGAGGGTCGCCGCGCTCTCGCCGATGTTTCTGGCAGAACCAAGCTTGGATCTTTCCTGAGGATCGGTGGTGACCGCGGAAGCAAGTGCGCCGTAGTTCATGCCGGTGATGGTGTTAAATACGGAAGCTTCCAGGAAGTAGAAGATGTAAGCCCAGACTATCGTCTTTCCGTTGGCCCTTACGAATTCGGGGCAGAAGAACGCGAATACGAAGGTAAGGGCAAGAGGGATGGTGCCCCAGAGTATGTACGGTCTGTAGGTACCGAACTTGGTCTTGGTCTTGTCCGAGATGTTCGCCATGATTATATCTGTTATGGCGTCCACCACACGGCCCCACATGAAGATGGCGCCTGCTGTCAGCGGGTTAAGAAGCAGGCAGTTTGTAAAGAATACGAGCAGGTACTGGGAAACGGTCTTGTTCGCAAGCTGTTGTCCCAGTCCGCCGAACGCGTAGCCTATGCGTTCTTTTATGCTTACTTTATTATCCATGTTTTTTCCTTCTTTCTGAATGTTCTGGAAAATGCTTGAAATTTCAGGGGTTCGCAGCATTGCAACTAAACTATGGTTGCGGCTGCAGTGCCCTGCCCTGCGGCTTAATAGAACGTGAATTCCGGCGGCGGATCCAGATAGATGGACTCCGTATCCTTGCTCAGGTCGAACACGATCTCCGTGCCTTCCTTGTTCCACTGGAAGTCGAAGGTGAAGCCGGCTTTCTTTTCCCAGTCGGCTATGTAGTCCATTACGAACTTGCCCTGTTCTTCGTCCCTGGTGACCGGGGTGGGCTGTGCCTTGTCGTTGATCCAGCAGGGAATGAATCCCGCGGACTTAAGACCGTCCTTGCCGAACTCCAGTTTGGCTATCATGGTGCTTCTGGAGTACTCCGCGAACGGATAGCAGGGAACGTTGCCCGGCTTGATCATCTTGAACACGTCGTAGTCCCACCAGGGCTGGATGCCCGGCCAGCCGAAGAAATCGGTGTGGCGCTGCTTGGCGTTCTTGGCGTCCGGGTTCATGGCGCCGGTGACTGTTACAAAGTTGCCCAGGCCGTAGTAGATGGGCTTGTTCCTGTAGACTTCCATGCTGGCGATGGCGTGGGTGTGGCAGCAGATGACCGCTTCCGCGCCCATGTCGATGGCGTAGTGGGTGATCTCCAGCTCGTACTGGTTGAGCAGGGGCTTGCCGGAGCTGCCGCTGTGGAAGTAGACGATGACGTTGTCCGCGATCTTCTTTGCGTTGAGGATGTCGTCCGCCATGTTGCGCATGCCGCGCGGATCCGCGATGGTGTAGATGGCCGTGGGGGATCCGCCCGGTTCCGCCCTGTCGTTGCAGTAGGCGGTGGCTACACGGATGTAGGCGCAGCCGGTCTTCATTACTGTTGCGTAGCATTCGCGCGGTCCTGTAAGGTTGTAGTGCAGGAACGCGAACTTAACGCCTTTGCGCTCTACGAGGGCCGGTTTTCTGGCCTCGTCGTAGTCGACGCCGGCTCCGCAGGTCTCGATGCCGTTCTTGTGGAAGTATTCCATGGGATCGAGTATGCCGTAGGGGCCCTGGTCAAAGCAATGGTTTCCTCCTATCGTCGCAACGTCGAAACCAGCGTATTTGAACGCGCTGAGGTTCTCCATGGCCGACGGCGGCGCGGAATGCGACTCCATGTTGCTCCAGCACGGCCTGTCGGTGTGCGGGTCTTCCATGTTGCCGATGGTGATATCAGCGGCCCGAAGCAGGTCCTTGCTGGTATCGAAGTACTTTTCCGGTTCCGGCGCGTCCAGTATGACGTCTCCGACGCCCAGTACCGTTACTTTTTCACTCATAGGTCATATCTCCTTTCGTGAAACGTAAAAATGTATGATTGCGGCGGGGCAGCGGCTGAAGGCGTTCCTTATGCGGCCGCCACCCCACTGACATAATTTTATCAAACAAAAACTCCCCCGAGAAGAAACAGTCGGGGGAGCAGTTGAAACCTATGGTTTCAGGCACGGTCCGCAGTCCGCGGGAAATCACGCTGGACCGTTATTTTCGCGGTTTTTGCAAAGCTGAATCGCGGAATTGCACGGTAAACCGTTACTTCGGGCGCTTCAACAGGTGCGCGTAATAGTTGGAATAGATGGCGCCGAGCGGGTTGTTGGCCAGCAGACGGTCCTTGACGGCCACCACGGTGACCGGAGCTTCGGCGTACTTGAAAAACATGGTGTCGTGGCCCACGCAGAGGCCCAGGAGCAAGTTGAAATCGGTCTTTTCCGCGTTGAGTATCATGGCCTGCGCCACAGGGTTGCACATGCTCTCGTGGGCGCGCCACGGGAAGACGCGGTCGTCCGGGCCGACGTCGATGACGCTCTTTTCTATGCCGCCCACCTTGCACGCGGCGGACACCACCTCGAAACCGTGGCTTTCAAGTATCTTCGCCAGCGCGGCCGCCTCGGCGGACAGTCCCATGCAGAACGCCAGGCCCAGGCGCTTGTAGCCCATGCGCTGCGCGAACTCGATCGTCTCCTGGATGCGGCACTTAAGCGTGACGTTGACCTTGGGGTCGTCATCCGAGGGCCTGTAGCACGAGGCCTCCTGGATGGCGGAC
>JAFZRK010000189.1 GCA_017619905.1 Bacillota bacterium | reverse complement strand
TTAGCTCCGGGGACCCACACGGTGAAGCGCGTGCCGTCCTGCCCGTCCTCCACCGCAGGGTGCGCTCCCATGAGCTCGTAGGCGTTCTGGTAGCTGCCCTGGTTGAACAGGTATATACGGTCTTTATTAAGTTCGTAGTATTCTGCTGTAATCATAAGGTGTTCGTCCTTAACTGCAGTTCGATGCGCGGACATGCCGCGCCGTGTTTAGATGCTGTCTATTACGTCCTTGATCAGCTTCTGCTTCTTTGCCAGGTTCTCGGCGGCCGCCTTCTGATCGTTGTCGTGTATGCAGTAGTAGACCTTGGTCTTGGGCTCGGTGCCGGAGGGCCTTATGGCCAGCCAGGAACCGTCCCTGAACCAGTACTTGAGCACGTCCGAAGGCGGAAGTCCGTCCACGCCTTTTTCGAAGTCCTTCATCTTATCGATGTCCGGGGACAGGGCGGTGCCTATGCCGCGGAGTTTCCTGTTAATGGAGGCGATCTTTTCAGCGCCTTCCTTGCCGGTGAACACGTAGTTGTCCAGGTGGTCCAGGTAGTAGCCGTGCTTCTTGTAGAGGCCTTCCAGGACCTCGTCCATGTCCTTGCCGTGGGCCTTGTAGAAGGCGGCCATCTCGCAGATCTTCATAAGTGCGGTGGCGGAGTCCTTGTCGCGGACGTAGTCGCCGATCAGACATCCGTTGCTCTCCTCGTAGCCGAACTCCACGGTCTTTTCGCCGCTCTCCTCCAGGCGGTTCATGCGCTCGCCTATGAACTTGAAACCGGTCAGGACTTCCTCGGCGGAGACCCCGTAGGACCTTGCTATGTCTGAACCCATCTCGCTGGTCACGACGGTGGTGATTATGCAGGAATTGGGCTTCAGCTGACTCTTTCTGCGCTTCAGAACGTAGTCGATCAGCAGGGCGCAGATCTGGTTGCCGGAGAGGAACCTTGCGCTGCCGTCCTTTTCTATTATCGCCATTCCTATGCGGTCCGCGTCCGGATCCGAGCCGATGGCGATGTCCGCCTTTTCGGCTATCGCCTGTTTTATCGCCATCTGCATGGCGCTCTCGTCGCCGGGGTTGGGGGAGGTGACCGTGGGGAAGTTGCCGTCCGGTACGGTCTGCTCCTTAACTATGCTTACGCCGCTGTATCCCAGGTCCTTAAGCACCCTTGTGACGGGAACGAATCCCGCACCGTGCAGCGGGGTGTAGACCACTTTGAGTCTGGCCTTGGCCTCGGGGGTGATGAAGTCCTCCTCGCCCTTGATGGCTTCCACGTAGCGGTCCATCATGTCTTCGCCCAGATAGCGGAGCAGGCCCTTTTCCGCGGCTTCCTTCTCGTCCATTATGACGGTCTTCGTGATGTCCACCTTGTTCACTTCCGCTATCACGGCGTCCGCGGTGTAGGGATAGAGCTGGCAGCCGGTCTCGTCGTAGGCCTTGTAGCCGTTGTACTCCTTGGTGTTGTGGCTCGCGGTGACTATTACTCCGCCCACGCAGTTCAGCTGCCTTACCGTAAAGGACAGCATGGGGGTGGGGCAGGTATAGGTGTAGAGGTAGGCGGGTATGCCGGCGGCGCACATGGTGAGCGCGGTCTGCCTGGCGTACTCCGCGGAGTTGTTTCTGGTGTCGTAGGCGACGGCGACGCCGCGTTTCTTAGCTTCGTCCCCGAATTCTTTCAGCAGGTATGCCGCAAATCCGGTGCTGATGCGCCTTACGTTGTAGGAATTGAAGCGGTTGGTGCCGGCGCCCATCACTCCGCGGGCTCCGCCGGTGCCGAACTCCAGATCCCTGTAGAAGCGGTCCTCTATCTCTTTTTCGTCCGTAAGGGCGGCGAGCTCCGCTCTGGTGGCCTCGTCGAAGAAGCTGTTGCTCTTCCAGAACTCGTATCTTTCTCTGTAATCTGACATGGATGTCTCCTTTCGGTGCGGAAACTTAAGGTCTTCCCAGAAGTTTGAACATGTTTTTCTTGTATTCTTCCACGCCCGGCTGGTCGAAGGGGTTGACGCCCTCCATGTAGCCGGATATGCCGCAGGCGATCTCGAAGAAGTACAGAAGTCCTCCGAGATTCTCCGCGTCCGGGCGCGTTATCTCTATCTCCGTGCAGGGCACCTTGCCGCTGACATGGGCCTGCTTAACGCCTTCCTTGGCGCAGCCGTAGATGTCCGCGAAGCTTCTGCCGGCAAGGTAGTTGAGGCCGTCCGCGTTCTCCGGGGAGAAGGGGACCGTCATGCTCTCGGCGGGTTCGGCGTACGTGAGGAAGGTCTCCATGAGTGTCCTCTCGCCGTCCTGAATGTACTGTCCCATGGAATGAAGGTCCGCGGTGTAGACGCAGGAGGCCGGGAAGATGCCCAGGCCCTGCTTGCCTTCGGATTCGCCGTAGAGCTGCTTCCACCATTCGGACAGGAACCTCCAGCTCTCTGAGGGGCAGGAGAGTATCTCGGTCTTCTTGCCGAGCTGTCTGTAGAGCGCCTGGCGGGTGGCCGCGTATACTATCGCGGGGTTGTCCTTTCCGGGCTTCATGCAGATGTCCGCCATGTCCGCGGCGCCTTTCATGAGGGCGTCGATGTCTATGCCGGCTGCCGCTATCGGAAGCAGTCCCACCGCGGTGAGAACGCTGTAGCGTCC
Organism: Bacillota bacterium; assembly: GCA_017619905.1. GTDB lineage: Bacteria > Bacillota > Clostridia > Peptostreptococcales > Anaerovoracaceae > RUG13409. The sequence continues at coordinate 3,279 of JAFZRK010000189.1, read as the reverse complement.
GCCTAGGTTGTCCGGCACCACGAAGCATTCGTAGCCTTCCTGATCGGCCAGGCCCTTGAGAGCTCCGCGCCTGGCGTCCGTGGTGCAGACTATGCGCTTTCTGGCTTCTTCCTTGCCGTAGGTCTTTTCCACGTAGTCCTTGAACACGCGGAAGGCGGCGGCGGGTTCCAGCGTGGTCCCGGATTTGGATATGACATTAAGATAGACGGACTTGCCTTCCACCAGTCTGAGTATCTGGGCCAGGTCGGCTCCGTCTATTCCGTTGCCGGTAAAGTATATGCGCGGGGAGCCCTTGGGGTCCTCGTTGTGTCTGGGGGAGCAGAGGAACTCCACTACCGCTCTCGCGCCGAGGTACGATCCCCCGATGCCTATCACTATGAGAGCGTCCGCGTCCTCGCGTATCCTCTCCGCGCAGAGCTTTATACGTTCGTATTCTTCTTTGTCGTAGCCGAATGGGAGTCCTACCCATCCGAGGAAATCGTTTCCTGCGCCGTCGCCGTTAAGAAGGGTAGCCAGAGCGGCGTCCGCGGCGGCGTAGTCGGGTGCGCCGTCCAGGAATCTTACGGCGTCCGTGACGTTGATCTTTAACATTCTGTGCCTCTTTGATGTTTGAATTGTATTGACCCGTATTTTTGGGCTATAATACCATTAAGAATTATAACATAAAATATAGGGAAACGCTTATGAGAATCATCGCCGCAACGCAAAATATCAATAAACTAAACGAGATCAGCCAGATAACGAAGGACTTCGGAATGGGGCTGGTATCGCAGGCGGACGTGGGGCTCGGACATCTGGACATAGAGGAGACCGGGACCACCTGCGAGGAGAACTCGTACATAAAGGCGAAGACCATTAGCGACATGACGGGAGAGCCCGCGATAGCGGACGATTCGGGGCTGTTCGTGGACGCTCTCGGAGGCGAGCCGGGGGTCAATTCCGCGCGCTACAGCGGAGTCCACGGCGACGACGCGGCGGCCAGAAAGATAATACTTAAAAAGCTCGAGGGGCTTCCGTATAAAAAGCGCACAGCCATGTTCGTGTGCGTCATAACTCTGGTGTATCCGGACGGCAGAGTGGTGCAGGCCAGGGGTGAGTGCAAAGGCCACATCTCCTATGAGGAGAAGGGCACCGGCGGATTCGGCTACGACAGCATATTCATACCGGAAGGTAGGCGGCGCACCTTCGCGCAGATGCCGCAGAGCTACAAGAACGAAGTGGGGCACAGGGGCCGCGCGCTGCAGAGATTGAGGGAATTACTGTAGGTTTCAGGGGATAGAGAGATGAAAAAGTTTACTGCGATAGTACTGGCGCTGATCCTGGCGCTTGCGGTCTTCCCGACCGCGGCTTTCGGGGCTTCCGAAGTCCCGGAGGTTACCGCGGAGGGCGTCATAGTGGCGGACCTCACGACAGGCGAGATCCTCTACGAGAAGAACGCGGACGAGCGACTGTACCCGGCCAGTCTCACCAAGATAATGACCGGCATCCTGGCGATAGAGAACGTCAGCTTGGGCATTACGCTTACGGCGGACGACGACATAGCGGCCGTTGAACCGACCATACTCAAGATGAAGGCCGGCGAGCAGATAACTGCCAAGGACGCGCTGTACTGCATGCTGATCGCGTCCTGCAACGACCTGGCGGAGCTTTTCGCGAAGCACATCTCCGGGAGCGTGGCGGAATTTGCCAAGCTCATGAACGAGAAAGCCGCGGAGCTGGGCTGCGAGAACACGCACTTCGTTAACGCGCACGGGCTCCACGACGAGGACCACTATACCACCGCCCGCGATCTGTTCAGGATCGTGAGCTACTGCATGAAGAACGACCTCTTCCGCGAGATCGTGAGCATGACGGAATACACCTACACGCGCGGCAAAGGAGCGCTCAACCCGGGCAAGACGGAGACCGTCAAGACCACCAACTGGCTGCTCTACAACACCAGCACCGCCATCTACGTGGGTCCGGACAAGCGCACCCCAAAGTACGAGGGCTGCATAGGCATCAAGACCGGCTACGACGACGAGGCCAAGGGCTGCATGATAGCCGCCGCGGAGAAGGACGGCACCACCATACTTTCCATAGTCCTGCGCAGCGATGGCGACACCAGCGGCATCTACGAAAGGGTCGTGGATTCCATAAAGCTGCTGCAGTGGGGGCAGGAGAACTTCCGGACTTACAAGGTATCGTCCGCGGGCCAGGACTTCGGCACCGTAAGAGTCAAGAGAGGCGCTGTCAAGACCGTCCGCGTGGCGCTGGAACAGGACGTCTACACGACGCTGGACAATTCGGAGAGCCCGGACACCGTAACGTACGAAGCGGTGATTCCGGACAGCGTGCCCGCCCCGGTGAGCAGGGGCGACGTGGTCGGCAGGATGGTGCTGACGGTGGGCGGCGAGACCCGCGGGGAATACGACATAGTCGCGACGTCCTCGGTGGACAAGGGCGGTCCTCTGTCGGTGTTCGGCATAGACGACGCCACGGCGGCAAAGATATTCACTCTGCTTGGGATGCTCGTGATGATAGCGGTGGTGTTCACAGCCATGGGCTTTGTGTACCGGAAGGTGCAGAACGACCGCAGGAAGGAACGCGAGCGCAGAGCCGGCAGGACCGGAAAATAGATGTTCGACATTAAGGAAGAGCTGAAAAAACTGCCGGACAGTCCCGGGTGCTACCTGCACAAGGACGAGTTCGGCAATATCATATACGTGGGAAAGGCCGTAAACCTTAAGAACAGGGTGCGGCAGTATTTTCAGTCGCCTAAGAACCAGACCCCCAAGACCCGCGAGATGGTGAAGCACATCGCGGAGTTCGAGTACATAGCGGCCGGCTCCGAGATGGAGGCGCTGATACTGGAATGCAACCTGATCAAGCGCTACCGCCCCAAATACAACATCCTTCTGCGCGACGACAAGAGCTACCCGTACGTCAAGGTGACGCTCAAAGATGAGTGGCCGAGGGTGCTGAAGACGCGCCGCCTGGAGAACGACGGTTCCAAGTATTTCGGGCCGTTCGCGGATGCCGGGTCTGTCAACGTCATCATCGATCTGCTGAACTCCCTCTACCGGCTCAAGCGCTGCAACGCCCGGAGCTTCCCGGAGGGTCACGCGCCGTGCCTCAACTACCACATAAACCAGTGCCGCGGGATATGCACGGGGACGGCGGACAAGGACGAATACATGGAGGCCGTCGGCAAAGCCGTGGCATTCCTTTCCGGCAAGGACATAAGCTTAAAGAAGGAACTTAAGGAGGAGATGGAGCGCGCCTCGGCGGAGATGCGTT
>JAFZRK010000188.1 GCA_017619905.1 Bacillota bacterium | reverse complement strand
TACCGGCGAGGCACTGCACCACAGGCCCGCCGAAAGTAATGTTGGGGACGAAAGCCCCGTCCATTACGTCCACGTGGACGTAGTCCGCTCCGCCCTGCTCTATAAGGGCCACCTGGTCCGCCAGTCTGGAAAGATCCGCGGAAAGAATCGACGGCGCAAGTTTGCTCATGGCTGCTCCCTTCTGTTATCAGTATCTTCCGGCTTTTACAGCCGTTTCGTATATATCTTTGTATGACTCGTATCTACCGCGGGAGATCTTCCCCTCCTCCACGGCCTTAATTACTCCGCAGTCCGGCTCCGAGATGTGACGGCAGTCGTCGAAACGGCAGTCCACGTAAGGCGCGAAGTCCGGGAAAAGATGCGCTATCTCCGCCGGGTCCAGGCCTTCGTTCTCGAAGGACGTAAAACCGGGTGTATCGAACAGGAAGAACCCGTCCGCCCGGAAGAGCTCGCAGTGCCTGGTGGTGTTGCGGCCCCGTTTGAGCTTTTCGCTTATGTCTCCTGTAGTGCTTACTTCCCTGCCCATCAGAACGTTGGTAAGCGTTGATTTTCCTGCACCCGAAGGCCCTGCCAGAGCCGCCTTCTTTCCCTTAAGAAGCGCCCTCAGTTCCTCCATGCCCTCGCCTGTCTTTGCGCAGACCGTCAGCACGGGGTACGCGCCCCTGTAGTGCTCCAGCGTGCGCTGCAGTATGTCGTCCTCGGCAAGGTCTATCTTGCTGACGCAGATGAGTATGTCCGTTCCTGCCTTCTCCGCGGCCAGCGCCACTCTGTCCAGGATGCGGAAGGACGGCGCGGGATCCTTTACGGAGACCACTATCACCATAAGGTCCACGTTGGCTACCGGAGGTCTGTCGAAGCTGCAGCTCCTTTCCAGTATCCTGTCCACTGCGCCCACGCCCATTTCGGGGCTGCTGGCGGATGGCTGCGTCCCCGGCCCTGCGACCACGGTCATTTCGACCTCGTCTCCCACGAGCGGAGAAAGGCCGCCATTCCTGAAGGCACCCCGGGCGCGGCACTCATAGACGGTGCCGTCCGCGTATACGTAGTAGAAACCGGCAAGCGCCTTTACGATAGTCCCTCTCATGGCTACTGTATGGCCCCCGTCTGGAAGTTGACGCTGTAGTCGTAGATCGTGTCTATGGTGCCGTTGGCGTAGGTGTAGAAGACCTTTACCTTTGCGGTCTCGCTCTTGCCTATTATGGTTATCTTATCCGGTTCCGAAGTCCTGGTTCGCTGCTCCACGAAAACGTTGGACGAGCCCTCGCTGCCGTCCTGCAGCGTTACGGTCACCTGGAAGCTGTCCTCCTTGGCCTTGGTGTAGTCCAGCGTTATCTCAACGGAGCCCTCCCTCGCCGGAGGCGCTCCCGTGCTTATTATCAGTTTTATCTCGCTGCCTTTCTCAACCTGGCTTCCCGGGGACAGCGACTGGCTTATTATCTTTCCCGCGGCCACCGTGGAGCTCGCCTGCTCGGTAACGGTGCCGAGCTCCAGCTCCGCCTTCTCGATCTCGGCCCTTGCTGCGTCAAGCGTCTTCTGCGTGACGTTCGGAACGGTGGTCATGCTGCCGGCCCCGCCCTGGGACGGTCCCAGACTAACGGTTATGTTGACCTTAGCGCCCTTTTCCAGCGGCTCTCCTGCAGGCGGATCCTGGGATATTACCAGGCCCTCCGGGATGCTCTCGCTGTGCTCCCCGCTTATCTCCCCGAGCGCGTAACCGGCTTTCTCCAGCATGCTCTGGGCAGTCGCCTGAGTGACGCCCGAGAGCAGCGGCACGGACGCGTCGGACGATCCGCGGCTTACGTTCACCTTTACGGTCTGGCCTTTCTTGACCTGCGTGTCGGCTTCCGGGGACTGGCTTAGTATGGTGCCCGCCGGCTCCGGGCTTACGAGCTGCAGATCTATCTCCGCAAAGAGCTCGAACTCCTTGAGGTAGTCCAGAGCCGCGTTGTAGTTCATGCCTATGAGGTACGGCATCTTGAACGCCTTGTTGTCCTTGGGGAACAGCAGCTTGCCGAGGCCTATTATTATTCCCGCTATGACCACCAGCGCCGCGGCAAAAATGCCCAGTTTCTTAAGGAACTTCCTGCGCTTGGCGGCTTTCTTCTCCGCTCTTATCCTTGCTTTCTTCTGTTCGGGAGTCTCCTCGGGGACCGAGTCAGCGGTCTGGTCCTTGGCGGGCTCTTTCGCTCCCGCAATTCCTTTGGAGTAGTCCGACGGTCTGGAGAACTTCACAAGACTGAGAGCCGTTATCATGTCGTCGGCCGAAGCGTAGCGGTTCGTCTGGAGCTTGGCGGTGGCCTTCATGACTATGTCTTCCAGATCCTGAGGGATGTCCGGATTGATGTGCGAAGGCGGCACCATGGGTTCGTTCATGTGCTTTAGGGCGACGTCCACCGCGGTCTCACCGTCGAAGGGGACCTGCCCGGTGAGCATCTCGTAGAGCACTATGCCCAGGGAGTAGATGTCGGACCTCTCGTCCACGTAGGCGCCTCTGGCCTGCTCGGGCGAGAAGTAGTGGATGGAGCCCATCACGGATTCTTTCTTTTCCGTGCTGTCGGCGTCCTCCGGCTTTGCTTTTATGGCGATTCCGAAGTCGGATATCTTGGCGACGTCGCCTTCGGAGATCAGTACGTTGTGCGGCTTTACGTCGCGGTGTATCAACTGATGCTTGTGCGCCGTTGAGAGAGCGCTGGCTATCTGTCTGGTTATGTTCGCCGCGCGCCTGGGATCCAGCGGGGCTTCCCTCTTTATGATCTCGGAGAGGGGCTCGCCTTCCACCAGTTCCATTACGATGTAGTATATGTTCCCCTCTTTGCCCACGTCGTAGACGTTGACGATGTTGGGGTCCACGATGCTGGCGGCCAGCTGCGACTCGCGCCTGAAGCTGTCCACGAACATCAGGTCCTTGGTGTACTCCGGACGGAGCACTTTAATGGCAACGCTGCGGTCCAGCAGTCTGTCCCTGGAACGGAACACCACCGCCATACCGCCTTCGCCAATTCTTTCGTTAAGTTCGTACCTTCCGGCTAATATCCTTACGGCCACGCTGCTCCTTACTGTATGCGGACGCATACCACGGTGATGTTGTCCTCACCGCCGCCTTCATTAGCCATATCGACGAGCGATCTCGCGAGCCCGTGCATGGTCCTGGACGCGCTCGCCACGCGGGCTATCTCCTCTTCCGCCACCATTCCGTAGAGACCGTCCGTGCAGAGGACTATGGTGTCTCCGGGATAGGTCCTGAAAGAGAAGAAATCCGGGTCCACGGTGGGCTCTCCGCCCACGGCCCTTGTGATCACATGCTTTTCCGGGTGAGACTTTGCCTGCTCCTCAGTTATCTCGCCGCTGTCCAGCATCTCCTGTATGAGGGTGTGATCCGTGGTGACCTGCATTATGAGGCCGTCGCGGACCAGATACGCCCTGCTGTCGCCGACGTTGACCACGTAGGCGTTGTCGTTCCTTAAGTAGCAGAGGAGAGCGGTAGTGGCCATGCCTGTGTTGACCTGCTCTCCGTTGGCTTTGCCGTAGATCAGTTCGTTGGCGCCGGACAGAAGCGACATGAAGTAATGCTTGAGCGCTATGCCCTCGCGGACTTCTCCTATGGGATGGAGCGCGGCGAACTGCGCCATGTAGCCCACCGCGGTGCGGCTGGCGAGCTCTCCGTTGCTCTGGCCTCCCACTCCGTCGGCGACCATGTAGAGGTTCCTGTCGGGGAGCACGAACACCGAGTCTTCGTTGTCCTGCCTGGTCTTTCCTTTGTCGGTCTTAAAGCCAATGCTGATCATCGTTTCTCCTTATGAGACAGGCGTAGAAGCCCTCCTGCCCTTTACCGTCCGGAAGCAGCAGACGTTCCGCGGCTGCCGTATATCCGTCATGCGCCTTAAGGAAGGCGCTTACTATCTCCTGATTCTCCGCGGGGTCCACGGTGCACGTGCTGTAGAGCACCGTCCCGCCTTTCTTTACGTAGGCGCAGGCATTGGCAAGGATGCTCAGCTGAACTTCCGCGAGCCCGCCGATGTACTCTTCCGCCTGCTCCTTGCTCAGTTTCCTGAGCTTTATCTCCGGGTCCTTCGCCATGGTGCCCAGCGCGCTGCAAGGCACGTCCGCTATTACCCTGTCCCAGCGGCCTTCCTGCTCCGGAACGAATACCGAGGCATCCGCCGCGCAGGTCCTGATTATGCCCAGACCCAGCCGCGCAGCTTCGTTCTCTATCAGCTGTACGCGGTGCGGGTAGACGTCCGAAGCCAGTATCTCCCCGCTGTTCCCCATAAGCTCCGCCGCAGCGCAGCTCTTGCCTCCGGGCGCAGCGCAAAGGTCCAGGACCGACTCTCCGGGCTTTGGACCCAGCATCTCCACGGCGCTTGCAGAGGCGGTTCCCTGAACGGAGAACAGTCCGTCCCGGTATTCCGCGCTTCCCAGAACGGGACCTTTAACCTTAAGGCAAAGTTCCGATTCCGGGACCGGCTCCGCGTGCGCTCCAAGCTTTTCGAAACGCTCCGCAAGCTCCTCCCGGCTTATCTTCAGCCGGTTGACCCTTACCGTGAACGGCGGGACAGCGCAGCTGCTCTTCAGTATCTCTTCCGTCTTCTCCGGACCGTACGCATCCGTAAGGATGTCTATTATCCAGTCCTCGCAGGAGTACTGCGTGCGAAGATCGCTGTAAAGAAGGCGCTTTCCGTCCCTCTGAAAACTCCTCAGGACCGCGTTTATAAAACCCTGATGTCCCTTGATGAAAGAAGCCGCCAAAGACACGGTCTCGTTCACCGCGGCGTGGTCAGCCACACCGTCCATGAGCGCAAGCTGGTAGAACCCCATGCGCAGCAGGACGCGCTCGGACCTTCCGAGCCCGGGCTTTTTAAGGAAGCGGTCTATGTTGCTGTCCAGAAGGATCTGGTTCCTTAAGCAGCCGTAGACCAGTTCCCTTATGAAAGGCGCGGAATCGTGCTCTTCCTTAAGGAGACGGTCCTTTACCGCAAGGTTGGACCAGGTGCCCTTTTCCGATATTTCTTTTAAGATCAAAAACGCAAGGCGCCTGTCCCCATCCATATATTTTACCCTAAAACAGTACCGATTTCAATTTTATGTCCCAGAAGAAAAGCGGATGCGTCCATTGCTTTTTTGCCGGGCATCTGGATGTTAGTCAGCAGAACCGTGCCGTCCCCGCAGGCGGTCTCTATGCCGTCCTTTCCGGCGGACACGACCGTTCCGGGCGCCTTGCCTGTGGGAGAGTTCTTTCCGGGCTTTGCCCCATGGACCTTCATCACCTTACCGTCCAGCACGGTGGAAGCGGTGGGCCAGGAATTGAAGCCCCTGACAAGGCAGCAGATCTGCCTTGCGGTCTTCGAAAAATCTATTATTCCCTCTTCTTTGAAGACCATTGGCGCGTAAGTGGCAAGACGTCCGTCCTGCGGAACCCTTACCGCCGTGCCGTCCTCAAGGCCGGGTATCGTCTTTACCAGAAGCTCCGCCCCCAGCTCCGAAAGCTCCTCGTGGAGCTGCTCCGTGGTCTTCTCGCCGATGAATGTCTCTGCCTGGGCAAGCATGTCGCCGCTGTCCAGACCTTCTTCCATCATCATTATCGTGACGCCGGTCTTTTCGCAGCCGTCCATCACCGCCCTGTGAATGGGCGCGGAACCTCTGTACGCAGGCAGCAGCGAAGCGTGCACGTTGACGCAGCCGTACTTCGGCAGCTCAAGGATCCCGGGAGGAAGTATCTTTCCGTAAGCAGCGACCACTATAAGATCCGGAGAAGCGCTTCTCAGCTCCTCCAGGAACTCTTCGTTTCCTCGCAGCTTCTCCGGCGTGGATACCGGAATTCCGAGCTCCAGCGCCGCCTGCTTTACAGGGCAGGACTGCAGCTTCTTTCCGCGGTCCTTCGCGCGGTCCGGCTTGGTGACCGCCAGGACCACGTCGTGACCTGCAGCGCAGAGCGCTTTAAGAGGGGCCACCGCGAAGTCCGGCGTGCCCATGTAGACTATCTTCATCACTCTTCCTCTTCGGTCTCGGCGTAGTGGATGTCCGTGGCTTTCTGCGTGTAGAGTACGCCGTCCAGGTGATCGTTCTCGTGCAGGAACGCCCTCGCTAAAAGCTCGGTTCCCTCGTACTCTACAGAATTGCCATTTCTGTCAAGTCCTTTTATTTTCACGTAGTTAGGTCTGGTGACCGTCCCCACGTAGCCGGGCACGGAAAGGCAGCCCTCGTCGCCCGTCTGCTCGCCGTCGGTCTCCATTATCTGCGGATTTATAAGCTCGTACAGCGGTCCTTCCGGGTCGGTCTGCACCACGAACATGCGCCTTAGTATCCCTACCTGAGGCGCGGCAAGGCCAACCCCGCCCGCGTCGTGCATGGTCTCCGCCATGTCGTCGAGTATGCTCCTTATCCTGTCGTTGATCTCCGTCACGGGACGGCAGACTTTCTTTAAAGTCTCGTCTCCGTCTGTGAGTATTCTTCTGAGTGCCATGTCTCCTCCTGATCTCCGCGCCGTCCGCTACACGAACGAGTACGGGTTTATATCCACCGTCAGCAGTCTGGCCACGCCCTTCTGCTCCGTATAGATGTCCTTTAGTTTTCTTATTGCGGCGCTGGTGTTCTTCCTGCTGCCGTAGGGTGATTTTATCAGCACCTGGAACCTGTACTGCCCGGACGCCTTTACCAGCACGCCCGGAGCGGGTCCCAGCACCGCCGTGCCCTGAGGAAGCTTCTTACGGAGCCATGCCGCGCAGCGCCCCGCGGAAGCGTAAGCAAGTTCTTCATCCTCATCCGACACCACTATCTGATATATGTCCGAATACGGCGGATATCCCGCGGCTTTGCGCAGCGATACCTCCATGTCGTAAAATCCCCTGTAGTCGTGGACCGACGCGTACTGCAGCGCGGGGTTTTCCGGATCGTAGGTCTGGACTATCACCAGACCGGGCTCGTCTCCCCTGCCGGAGCGTCCCGCCACCTGCGTAATGAGCTGGAAGGTCCTCTCCGCGCTCCGGAAATCCGGTATGTTCAGCGAAACGTCCGCGGATATGACTCCCACAAGGCCCACGTTAGCAAAATCCAGTCCCTTGGCCACCAGCTGCGTGCCTATCAGTATGTCCACCTTGCCTTTGCCGAAGCGCTTCAGCACGCTCTCCATGCTGCCCTTCTTTTTGGCGGTGTCCAGATCCAGACGCTCGACCGCGGCATCCGGGAACAGTTCCTGTATCTTCAGTTCAACCTGCTCAGTCCCGGCTCCGAAGCCGCCTATCAGCTTGCTGCCGCATTCCGGGCAGACCTTCGGCATGGGGACTTTCCGCCCGCAGTAATGGCACATCAGGGCCCTTTCCTGCCTGTGGTAGGTGTAGGTTATTCCGCACTCCGGGCAGCGCATGGTGTGGCCGCATTCCCTGCACGACACGAACGACGCGTAGCCCCTGCGGTTCAGGAACAGTATTATCTGCTTCTTTTCCTGAAGGCAGCGCTGTATCTCCGTCAGCAGGCGCTTGGAGAACAAGCTCCTGTTGCCGGCCCTTATCTCCGACGCCATGTCCACGATCTCAACGTGCGGGAGCGGGTTTCTGTTGTAGCGCTCGGTCAGTTCCAGCCGCTCGAAGATTCCGCTCTCGCTCCTGCTGAAGTCCACCACGGACGGCGTCGCGCTTCCCAGAACTATGACGGCTCCGTGCGTCAGCGCGCGTCTCTCCGCGACCTCCAGAGTGTCGTATTTGGGGCTCATGTCGGACTTGTAGGAGGTCTCGTGCTCCTCGTCCATTATTATCAGCCCTATGTCCTTAAGCGGCGCAAAGATGGCGGATCTGGCGCCTATCACCAGTTTCACCTCGCCGCTCTCTATCCTCTTGTACTGGGCGCCTCTCTGCGCAGGAGTAAGGCGGCTGTGGAGCACCGCTATGCTCTCTTTGCCGAAGCGGCTCATGAAACGCCCCACGAGCTGCGGCGTGAGCGATATCTCCGGCACCAGCACTATGCCCTGCCTGCCGTCCTCTATGACGTTCTTCATGGCCTGGATGTAGACTTCGGTCTTGCCGGATCCGGTAACGCCGTGGAGCAGGAATATCCTGTTCTTCCGTTCCGCCAGCGCGCAGTTTATTTCCGCAAGCGCCGCGGTCTGCTCAGCCGTAAGTTCCTTTACCGACAGCGGTTCCGGTTCTATGTCCTCGAACGGATCCTTGGTCTTTCTTTTGACGTCCGACACAGGCAGGAAGCACTTGAGCGCCTCTATGTATCTGCACAGGAAGCGGTCGCGCATCCACAAAGCAGTGCCTACGGCCTCCTCCGAAAGCTGCACGTCCGGTACGATGGACTCTATGGCCTTGAATCGCTTGACGCCCTCAGGCGCTACGTCCGACAGCGACACCACGTACCCTTCCGCCCTGCGGTCGTGCACGGAGAAAGGAACTATGACCTTCTGGCCGACCCGTATGTCCTCCAGATCCGTCTTATACGTATATATCACGTCCGTGGCGTTCGTGTTGTTGTCTACTACTACGCCCGCGTACTTC
>JAFZRK010000187.1 GCA_017619905.1 Bacillota bacterium | reverse complement strand
TATGTCCGGACGGATCGAGCAGATGCAGGCGGCACAGAACGGCGCCACGTACGTCAAGCCCGACATAACCACGTGCTACGTCGTTTTTGCGCTCGAGGACGGGGACGCGGTAGAGCTCCGCACGAGTCTTGAGAACTTCTGCAGCTTCGTGCCGGGAGACCGCGGCGTGTTGACATACAAGGGCGGACGGCTGATCTCCTTCACTCTGATCGAGGAGGAAAACCAGTCAGAATTGCCCACCGATGTAGAAGAATAAATGGCTGCACAAAATAGCAATTCGAACGAATATTATCCCGGCGAACAACTGCTGTTCACGGTGCGCAGGGGCATGAAAAAACGGCTGATCACCGCGGCGATCTTTGCGTTCTTCATACTCGTGAGTCTTGCGGGGATACTCGTTCTTAAAATCTTATACGTAGCTGTCATAGGGCTCGCCGCTTTGATAATGACATTCTGGCCGCTTTCAGATGCATGCGATTCAATAAAGCAGATGAAAATGCCATACTGCTTACACAACTGCCGTGTCCCAAAAAGGAGGATCTGGAAGAGATCCTTGCCGCCAAACGCAGATAGAATAAGCTATGCGGGAGCTCAAAGATAAGAAATAGACCGCAGAATGATAAGACCCCGGAAAGACTGAGAATCCAGCCATTCCGGGGTCTTTGCGTTCAGGTTCAGGAGAGTTTGTCGAGGAGCATTCTCTTCTTGTATTCCAGTTCTACGGTAAGGAAGAACTGCTTTATGTTGTCCCAGTCTGTGTCGCCGGGAACGTCGCAGCCGGATGAGATCATGAAATTGTCGTACTTCATGCAGCTGCGCATCAGCGCCTGGGTGGCGCGGCGCATTTTCCAGGGCCCGGTGCTGCTGTTGAATACGCCGGAGGGGCTGATGTTGCCCATGACTATGCAGTTTTTCGGCATCTTCTCGAGCAGCGCCACCATGTCTGCGCCTTCTCCGAAGTGGAACATGCGGCATCCGGTAGCGGCTACCTGTTCGGCTCTGGATTCGAGGCGGTTGGCGCAGTTGTGGTAGCATACGACGAACCTTTCATCCTGGACTTCGTCGACTATCCTGCGGACGTACTCGGTGGAGAACTCTTCCATGAGAGACGGGGAAAGAAGCCCGGCAAGGGGTTCGGCCATTATTACGCCGTCTGATCCGGCCGCCTTGAAGGCCTTTATGTAAGCGAGTATGAAAGAGCTTGTTTTCTCGAGTATGGTGTGCACCATGTCCGGGTCTTCGAGGGTCAGCAGCAGGATCTCGTTGACGTCGAGCAGCCTTCCGGCGCAGGAGAACGGTCCGGCGCAGTTTGCGAGTATCGGACGGTCGTTTATGAGCTTTCTGGCTTTCTGTATGGTTTCGATGCACTTTGCGGTCCTGCCGTCCCCGACCTGCGGGATCTTCAGGGCATCGGCGTCTTCCTGGGTCTCGACGAGCTTTCCGACGATAGTCGGAACATCCTTGTCGGAATACACGGTCCTGGCTCCGAAAGCTTCGGCTTCTACGGAAAGATCCATGTAACTGGGCGCGAAAGCCATCTGGGGGTAGTGCTCGGCAATAAGGTACATGCCGATCGCCATCTGGCTGCTGTCTTCAACCATTTCCTTTACCGGCATGTAAAGTGTCTGCGCGGCGGGGTAGGAGATGAGAGGGGCGGCTTTTTTCCAGCGTTCGGCGATAGTCTGATCTATCCATGCATACATGTTCATAGTTTGACGGTCCTTTCTTCCGGTTCCGGGTGCGGTTTCATTTTCAAGTTAATGATAGCATGCATGCGTAGCGCTGACTATGGCCTATGTTGAAAAAAAGAGCGCTATTTTTTGGCATTTCGGAGAATTCCGGGAGAGGAGAAGCGGCCGTGACATAAATGCAGAAGCAGCCATTACGAATAACTGGGCATTTATTATTCACTTGTGATTTGATAAAATACATTACATATTATAGAGTTTTTAGTATACGACATCTCGCCGAAGTCCCAGACACGGTGGAGCGTGAGTGGCCAGAATGACCTTAGAAGAAGCAAAAGAGTTCTATTTTCAATATCTCGGCTCTTTTTTCCACATGGACCGGGAAGAGCCGGCTAAAGCCGGAAGCTTCAGGATGCTCGGCTTAGGGAGGGCCACTCTCCGCGCATGGGATGAGGAGCTTCTCGAAGGTATTTTCAGAAGTTTCCGGTCGGATCCGGAGCGTGTCTGGGTCCGCCACGGCGAAGTACTTAAGATTGCAGGCAGAAACAACTGCGATACAGATAAGTATCTTGGCATGCTTCTCCGCGAAATGGAGGACATGGAAGGCCTCGATCTTTTCAATATAACTTTGATAATTGAAAACATGGCCGGGAGGAACGAAGCCCAAAACGACGGTGGAGTATATGTGTTCTGCAAGTATTCGTCACTGGCGGTAAGGATGAATGACATTACGGAGCATCTGATAGAGACCTGCTGCCGGGAGTTCGGTGCTGACGAAAGGCTGGAAAGAGCTGCGCGCCGGTACAGAAAGGCCTTCGGCAAATGGTCCGGGAGATAAAGGGAAAAAATGACAGATAATAAAAGCGATTCGAAAGACTATTATCCGGACGAACAGCTGCTGTTCACGGTGCGCGCGAGCGCGAAGAAAAGGATGATCACTTCCGCGATCTTTGCGCTGTTCATACTTGTGACCCTCGCGGGGATCTTAGTCGTCAAAAACGTATTCATGTCTGTCATAGGAGCCGCCGCATTGATCATGGCGTTCTGGCCGCTTGCGGACGCATACGACGCCATGGAAGTTACGAACATGCGCATTAAGCGTTCGGAATTCAGCAAAAAGACCTCGAAAGTCACAGACATTCAGCTGGACCGGCTGGCGGCGTGCAGGGAGACAGAAGACGGGTCCGAGATCGAACTGCTGTTCTTTATCGACGACTCGATAACATGGCAGTCGGTCAGATGCCTGCGTTTAAACAAAGCAGGTGAAAACGTCATGCTGCTTACAAAGCTGCCGTGCCCCATGAAGGAGGATCTGGAACATATACTTGCTGAAAGACATAGATAAAGCAAAGATAAGACCCCGGAAGTCTTGAAAGATAAAGCGTTCCG
>JAFZRK010000186.1 GCA_017619905.1 Bacillota bacterium | reverse complement strand
GGCAGTTGGCCGCGCAGCCGCCGGAGCAGTACAGCTTGGCCCAGCAGTCCGCGCATTCGGGCTTGGCGTAGACGTTGCACCTGCGGAACTCGTCCTGGAGCGCCTCGTTGGTGACGCCGCTCCATATGTCACCCAGCTTGTAGGCCGGGTCGGACACGAACTGGTGGCAGGGATACAGATCGCCCCAGGGGGTGACCGCCATGTACTCCGTGCCTGAGCCGCAGCCGGATATCCTCTTGAATATGCACGGCCCTGCGGCCAGATCTATCATGTAGTGGTAGAACGTGAAGGGTCTGCCCTCGCGCTCCCTTGCCAGCATCAGCTCCGCCAGCTTTTCGTACTGGTCCTTTACGATCTCTATGTCGTCGTCCGTGAGGGCGCAGGGATCGTCCGGCGCGCATACCACGGGCTCCATGGAAAGCTCCGTAAAGCCGAGCCGCAGCATCTCTTCTATGTCCTTAAGAAAGTCCGGGTTCTGATGGGTGAAGGTGCCGCGCATGTAATAGCTCTTATCTCCGCGTTTCTCCACGAAACGTTGGAACTTAGGCACAATGCGCTCCCAGCTGCCTTGCCCTGCGTAGTCCACTCTGTAGCGGTCGTGGACCTCCTTGCGGCCGTCCAAGCTCAGGACCACGTTGTGCATCTCCCTGTCGGCGAAATCGGTAACCTCGTCGTCCAGCAGCATTCCGTTGGTGGTAAGCGTGAAGCGGAAGTTCTTGCCTGCGTCCTTTTCTATGCTGCGGGCGTAGGCCACAAGCTGCTTGCAGACATCCCAGTTGAGCAGCGGTTCGCCGCCGAAGAAGTCCACCTCCAGATTGCGTCTGCTGCCGGAATTCTCCACGAGGAAGTCCAGCGCGCGCTTGCCCACCTCAAAGCTCATCAGGGCCCTTTCGCCCTTGAAATTGCCCTGGCTCGCGAAGCAGTAGGAACAATTCAGGTTGCAGCTGTGGGCGACGTGCAGGCACAGCGCCTTTATTATGCCTTTGCTGCGTTCCTTAAGATCCCCCGCTATGGGCTCGTAGCCGCCGTCAGAAAAGAGCTTGCCAGCGTCGATCAGTTCGAACACTTCGTCCAGAGTATCCCGGATGATGGTCTCGTAGTCGATGAGGCCGGTCTCGGTGCCCCTCGCCGGCGCCGCCTCGGACCGGTATTTTTTCAGAAGCGCGGGGACCACGGCAGCCGTCAATTCTTCCCGGGACTTGTCCGGGCCGAGCTCGTTTACGGCCGCGATGACGTCGTACGCAAAACCGTCCACCGCGTGCACCGCGCCGGAATCCACGTCCAGAACTATGTTGTGACCGTTAAGCTTGTACTGATGGATCATCGTGCCGTAAGTCCGGGCCCGTCCCAAAAGGTCGTTTTGAACCCGAAGGGCCATCCCCTAAGTCCGCTAACAAAAATGCCGCCCGTTGAAGGCGGCATTTACGTTACCAGGTTTGAGTTACTTGTCTTCCTTGTTTTCGCAGCTCTGGTTGGCTATGCCGCAGCTTGTTTTGCAAGCGGACTGACAGGATGTCTGGCACTCGCCGCATCCGCCGTTCTTGCTGCAAAGGTCACGAGTCTCAAGAGTCGTAATGTGCTTTCTTTCCATTTTTTACCTCCGGATTATCTTACTCGCCGCCCGTAAGCGGCGGACTTTGCTGTTTGACTTAGCGATTATAGCACAAAAACGCGCGTATATGCAAGTTTTTTGCACTTTTTTGGTTTTTGCGTGAAGCGGCCTTTCCTGATCTTTTTCGGAGCTCGAGGCCTGTTTTCCGGTCAATTCAACTTTTGGTTGGAGAATATTCAACCTTTGGAAGAGCGTTTCAACTTCCGGTCGCTTCATAAAAGCCGCTCCGGACGGTATCATTTCGGTGTAAACAGCAAGCGGGAAGCGCCAAAACGAATGACGCGGCGCCCCGTCGATGATATACTTAAGGAAAGGACGGACAATACCATGAAAGAAACATTCGGAGAAAG
Organism: Bacillota bacterium; assembly: GCA_017619905.1. Taxonomy (GTDB): domain Bacteria; phylum Bacillota; class Clostridia; order Peptostreptococcales; family Anaerovoracaceae; genus RUG13409. The sequence goes on along the minus strand of JAFZRK010000186.1, from coordinate 2,683 downwards.
ATTAAGCAGATTCAGAAAGCAGCGCGGCTTTACGCAGGAAGAGCTCGGGGAGAAGTTCGGGATATCCGGGCAGGCGGTCTCCAAGTGGGAGAACGACGCATCCATGCCGGACATCTCCATACTGCCGGAGCTGTCGGACGTTCTGGGCGTCAGCTTAAACGAGCTGCTGGGCAAGGAGGAGATCCCCACCAGGATCGTCCCGGCGGAAGAGCGCAAGGACCCCAACGATCTGGTGCTGCGCATACGCGTCGACTCCGTAGACGGCGACAAGGTTACCGTCAACCTGCCAATGGCGCTGGTAAAGGCCGGCATCAAGCTGGGCATGAAGATGCCTCAGGTGAGCGGCAACGAAGCGCTCAAGGACATCGATTTCGAGGAGATAATAAAGCTGGTGGACGAGGGCCTGGTCGGCGAGATCGTCACCATCGAGAGCGCCGAAGGCGACCACGTCCGCATCTTCGTGGAGTAAGCCATGTGGATAAGGATAAGGCCTCAGGAAGGTCCGAAGATGACCATACCCGTGCCGCTGTGCCTTGCGGGCAGCAGGTGGATATGGAACATGCTGGCGAAGTATAACGGTCCGCAGTCCGCGGAGATCGCGCCCTACGCGGCTGACATGGTCCGCGAGCTTAGGCGCTACGTGCGCAGGAACGGCCACTTTACCCTTGTGGATGTGCAGGACAGCGAAGGCGACAGCGTAACGATAACCGTGTAACGGCGCTCAACTGAATAAACGAAAAACGGCCCCCGGATCTCTCCGGAGGCCGTCTGTATATTATTACCCCTTATAGATTGTTAAGAACGTAATTCTTTATCTTGCTGACGCCGATGTACTTGCTGACGTTGTCGCCTTCAACGATGACGGCGGTGGGCGCCTGCATTATTCCCAAGCTCCTGGCCAGCTCGCGGTTCTCTTCCGCAAGCAGCAGTTCGTACTCGGTGCCCTGCTCGGCAAGGAATTCCTTGATGACCGCGCAGTTCGGGCAGGTCCTGGTGGTGAAGAGCATGAAGCGCTTTGCGGGCTTGGCCAGCTCTTCTTCTTTCGGTTCCTCCGCGGGTTCCTCCGCGGCTGCGGCTGCGGGTTCTTCCGCAACGGGCTCTTCGGCGGCCGGTTCCTCGGCTACGGGTTCCTCAACCGGCTCCTCTGCTATGGGTTCCTCGGTCACAGGTTCCTCGGCGGCCGGTTCTTCGGCTACGGGTTCCTCTGCGATCGGCTCTTCTGCGACGGGCTCCTCCACAACAGGTTCTTCTGCTATGGGCTCTTCGACTATGGGTTCCTCGGCGACTGCCGGTTCGGCGGATTCGGGCTTAGGCTCGAACGAGAGAGCTTCCTCGACGGCTTCCGCGGCGGCGATTATCATCTCTTCCACCTTGGTCTCAGGCGTGGGATCTTCGGGTGTCGGGTCCTCGTAGAGCTTGGCCAGCTCCTCGGCGGAGGCGCTCAGCTTCTTGACGACCTTGGGAATGGCCTCGGCAGCTGCGGCAACGACTGCAGCGGCTGCGACGGGCTCAGCGGCAGGCGCGGGCTCTTCGGCCGGAACCTCTGCTGCCGGCTCTTCAGCGGGCTGCTCGTAGATCTTGGCGAGCTCTTCGGCCAGTTCGGCTGCGGTCTTTCTTGCGGTTGCGTATTCCGGTTCGGCTTCGGGCTCTTCAGCAACTGCTTCCTGAACAGCGGGCTCTTCTGCTGCGGGAGCCGGCTCCTCTGCCGGTGCCTCTGCGGGCTGCTCGGCCATGGTCTCCTCGCGGTAGGCCTTCTCGGCGGCCTGAACTGCCTCGAAAGCTTCTTCCACGGCGTTCTCGGCGGCGCTGACCATTTCGGGAGCGACTTCCGGAACAGGGAAAGCTTCGGCGGCTGCGACTGCAGCGGCTGCCGTTGCTGCTGCGGCAATCGGTTCGACTGCCGGTGCTTCTGCTGCCTTAACGGGCTCGGCTGCCGGCGCTTCTTCCACGGCCTTAAGCGGCTCTTCTATGTGAAGGTTGGAATGTCTTCTGAAGGACGTTCCGATGTCGTAGGTCTTCCTCTGCTTGAACTCCTGGGCCTTGCCGTCGTTCCAGTTCTGGACCGGTCTGTAGTAACCGGTAATGCGGCTGTAGATCTCGGTCTTCTCGCCGCACTCGGGGCATACGCCTACTTCACCGGCGATATATCCGTGGTTCTTGCAGACGGAGTACGTGGGCGACATGGTGTAATACGGCAGTTTGTAGTTCTCCGCTATGGTGCGGACCAGCGTCGCGGCGGCTTTCCAGTCGGGCAGTTTCTCGCCCAGGAAGGCGTGGAATACGGTGCCGCTGGTGTACAGGGTCTGGAGCTCGTCCTGAACGTCCAGAGCCGCGAACACGTCCTCGGTGTATCCGACCGGCAGGTGGCTGCTGTTGGTGTAGTACGGGGTGCCTCCGCAGTCCGCGGCGGTGATTATGTCGCCGAAGCGCTTGACATCGTGCTTCGCAAGACGGAACGCGGTGGACTCTGCCGGAGTGGCCTCCAGGTTAAACAGGTCGCCGTACTGCTCCTGATAGTCGGACAGGCGCTCTCTCATGTGGTTGAGCACTTCTATAGCAAATTGCTGGGTCTCCTTGTGTGTCATGTCAGCCTTCAGCCACTTGGCGTTCAGACCGACTTCGTTCATGCCTACGAGACCGATGGTCGAGAAGTGGTTGGAGAATCCGCCCAGATATCTCTTTG
>JAFZRK010000185.1 GCA_017619905.1 Bacillota bacterium | reverse complement strand
GTGCAGCGCTGCAAAACGGAATTTTCCTGAAGGATCTGGAAGGTAAGGATGAGAACGGGAATATCCGGCCGTATCATCTGGGACATTTCTTCATCGTCATCAACCCGGAATTCTTCATGGGACTGGAGACCTTCAAGAAGACCGCCGGCGAGATCTGCAGAGGCCTGCGCAACTCCAAGAAGGCGCCGGGCGCGGAGCGCATCTACACCGCGGGCGAAAAGGCCTACGAGAACTGGCAGTTCCGCAAGGACAAGGGCGTGCCCGTAGGCGAAGCCATCCAGAAGGAGTTCATTCAGCTGCGCGACGAGTGCGGACTTACCCAGTACAAGTTCCCGTTCGAATAACACCCGAAACGGCATAGGAAAAACGCTCAGATTCCGGACATCCTGGTACATCAGGACCTCCGGAATCTGTTTTTTCGCATAAAAATGCGGTATATTCCGCAATATTTGCATAAAAATGCAGAAATACTGCATTTTATTTGCAAAATATGCAAATTTCCTCTTGACATCCGGCGGCTTTTTCTTATAATATACGCATATACTTTTCGGGAGGAACATGAAAATGGATAAAAATACGATAAAAAAAGTAGTGCTCGCTTACTCCGGAGGTCTTGATACTTCCATCATCATCCCCTGGCTCAAGGAGAACTACAACAACTGCGAAGTAATAGCCGTCTCCGGCAACGTCGGTCAGGCGGACGAACTGGAAGGCCTGGAGGAAAAGGCCCTCAAGACCGGCGCTTCCAAGCTCTACGTCCTGGATCTTACGGACGACTACGTGGACAACTACATCATGCCCTGCCTCAAGGCGGGAGCCGCCTACGAAGACTACCTTCTGGGCACAAGCCACGCAAGGCCCTGCATAGCCAAGGGACTGGTGGAGATAGCCCTCAAGGAGAAGGCGGACGCCATAGTCCACGGCTGCACCGGCAAAGGCAACGACCAGGTGCGTTTCGAGCTGGCCATCAAGCACTTCGCGCCCAGCATGCCAATAATCGCCCCCTGGAGGGAGTGGGACATCAAGTCCAGGGACGAAGAGATAGATTACGCGGAAGCACACAACATTCCGCTCAAGATAAACCGTCAGACCAACTACTCCAAGGATAAGAACCTCTGGCACCTCTCGCACGAGGGCATGGACCTGGAGGATCCGGGCAACGAACCGCAGTACGAGAAGCCGGGCTTCCTGGAGATGAGCGTATCGCCGCTTGAGGCGCCGGACACCCCCACCTACGTGGAACTGGACTTCGAAAAAGGCGTACCCGTAGCTCTCAACGGCTGCAAGATGAGCGCCAAGGACATCATCCTGCACCTGAACGACATAGGCGGAGCCAACGGCATAGGACTCCTGGACATAGTCGAGAACCGTCTTGTGGGAATGAAGTCCCGCGGCGTGTACGAGACTCCGGGAGGAACCATACTCTACAAGGCCCACCAGGTGCTGGAGACCATAACCCTGGACAAGATGACCATGCACGAGAAGCAGAAGCTGGCCATCACCTTCGGAGAACTGGTGTACAACGGCCAGTGGTTCACACCGCTGCGGGAGGCGCTGTCCGCGTTCGTGGACAAGACGCAGGAAGCGGTCAACGGCAAGGTGAAGCTTAAGCTCTACAAGGGCAACATCATTAACGCAGGCGTCTGGAGCCCCAATTCGCTCTACAGCGAGGACATAGCAACCTTCGGAGAGAGCGACTACGACCAGAAGGACTCCGCGGGGTTCATAAATCTCTTCGGACTTCCGATAAAGGTCCAGGCGCTGGTAAACGGCAAATAAAAAAACGGACATGCTTCGCGCGCGGCGCGCGGGCATTAACAGATAAGGAGACAACATGGCAAAGATGTGGGAGGGCGTAACGTCCGGACAGACGGACTGCCTGGCGGACGACTTCAATTCCTCTATACATTTCGATAAGCGGCTCTTTACGCAGGACATTAAAGGCAGCATGGCTCATGCTGCCATGCTTGCTTCCAAGGGAATCATCTCCGAAGAGGACTGCAAGCTTATAACGGACGGTCTGGCAGGCATTCTGGCGGATCTCAAGTCCGGGGCGCTGGACTTCGATCTAAGCTGCGAGGACATCCACATGTTCGTAGAGCAGGTCCTTACGGAGCGCATAGGCGACGCCGGAAAGAAGCTGCACACCGCGCGCAGCAGGAACGATCAGGTGGCTATGGACATGCGGCTCTACCTGAGGGACGAGACGGACGGGATCTCTGCTCTTATCAAGGAGCTGATAAAGGCGCTCTGCGAGCAGGCGGAGCAGCACACGGAGACCATAATGCCGGGCTACACCCACCTTCAGAGGGCCCAGCCAATCAACTTCGCGCACCATCTTCTGGCCTACGTCCAGATGCTCAAGAGGGACCTGGGACGCCTGGAGGACTGCAGGGCAAGGATGAACGTCTCCCCCATAGGAAGCTGCGCGCTGGCGGGCACCACCTACGATACAGACCGCGCCATGGAAGCGGAGCTTCTGGGGTTTTCCGGCGTATGCGCCAACAGCATGGACGGAGTCTCCGACAGGGATTTCTGCCTGGAGCTGATGAGCGCGCTCTCCATAATGATGATGCACCTTTCCCGGCTCTCGGAGGAGCTGATACTCTGGTCCTCCTGGGAATTCCGCTTCGTAAAGCTTTCGGACGCGTTCACCACGGGATCGTCCATAATGCCGCAGAAGAAGAACCCGGACATGGCGGAGCTGATAAGGGGCAAGACCGGCAGAGTCTACGGAGACCTTGCGGCGCTGCTCACCACGCTTAAGGGACTGCCGCTCGCGTACAACAAGGACATGCAGGAGGACAAGGAGACCGTGTTCGACGCGGTGGACACCGCAAAGATGTGCCTCAAGGTGATGGCCCCCATGATCGAAACCATGACCGCTCTCCCGCAGAACATGCTCAAGGCCTCGAGGGAGGGCTTCATAAACGCCACGGACCTTGCGGACTACCTGGTAAAGAAAGGCATGCCGTTCAGGACCGCGTACAAGATATCCGGTCAGATAGTGGCGCTGTGCGAAGAGAAAGGCAAGGTCCTGGAAGATCTGAGCCTTGCGGAATACAAAGGTTTTTCGGAGCTCTTCGGAAAGGACCTCTTCGCGGAGATAGACATCAGGAACTGCATGGAAAAGAGGACGTCGGAGGGCGGAGCGTCGTCCGCGGCGGCAAAGAAGCAGCTGGAAGAACTTAAGAAGGAGTTCGTGATATAATGACTAAGGTTTTCATAGACGGAAGATCCGGTACCACGGGCCTGCGGATATACGAAAGGCTGGCGGAGCGCAAGGATCTGCAGCTCATCACCCTTTCTGACGAGCTTCGCAAGGATCCCGCGGCCAAGAAAGCCGCGTTCGCGGAGGCGGACATAGCGTTCCTGTGCCTGCCGGACGCTGCGGCAATAGAAGCGGCGGAGCTGGCGGCTCCCGGCACCGTTATAATAGACACGTCCACCGCCCACAGAACGGCGGACGGCTGGATCTACGGAATGCCGGAGCTTTCCGGATACAGGGATAAGATAGCCGCGTCCAAAAGGATAGCCAACCCCGGATGCCACGCCAGCGGATTCATTGCTCTGGCGGCGCCTCTGGTAAAGGCGGGGCTCATCGCTCCGGACACCGCCCTCACCTGCTTCTCGGTCACCGGCTACTCCGGCGGCGGCAAGAGCATGATAGCGGACTACGAAGCGGACAGCCGTATAGACCTCGCGGAAGAGGGTTCGACAGATCCGCTGGATTCGCCCAAGCAGTACGGACTTACACAAAGCCACAAGCATCTAAAGGAGATGCAGAAGATAAGCGGTCTTTCCGTCGCCCCGGTATTCTGCCCCATAGTGGCGGACTTCTACAGCGGCATGACGGTAACGGTACCGCTCTTCGCCAAAGACCTTAAGGGCACGGTACAAGACATAGAAGAGCTCTACAAGAGCGTCTACAGCAGCAAACTGCTGCATTACGAAACTTGTCCGGACGGCGGCGTTTTCGGAAACGCGCTGACCGGCAGGGATGACATGATAGTTACGGTAGCGGGAAACGAGGAGCGCATACTCCTGATATCCTGCTTCGACAACCTGGGGAAAGGCGCAAGCGGCGCGGCCATACAGAACATGAACATAGTACTGGGGCTCCCCGAGGAAACAGGACTTACGGTATAGGGACAAGGAGAGACGGAGGTCGAGATGAAGATAATTTCCGGCGGCGTATGCGCCGCAAAAGGATACAAGGCAGGAGGCGTGCACTGCGGCATACGCAGGAACCCCGGCAAGAAGGATCTGGCGCTTATTGTAAGCGACTGCATCGCCAACGCCGCGGCTGTCTACACCACCAACCTAGTCAAGGGTGCCCCCATAATCGTGGACAAGCAGCACCTGGCGGACGGTAAAGCGCAGGCGGTGATCTGCAACAGCGGCAACGCCAACACCTGCAACGCCAACGGCATAGAGATAGCCGAAGGCATGGCGGATCTGGTGGAAAAGCACACAGGAATAGCAGCAAACGACGTCGTCGTGGCGTCCACAGGCGTCATAGGCGAGCCCCTCAGCTTGGTGCCCATAGCCAAAGGCATTGACGGACTGGTCTCCTCGCTCAGCTATGACGGAAGCTTAGAGGCCTGCCACGCGATAATGACCACGGACACCGTCCCCAAGGAGATAGCCGTGGAGTTCGGGCTCGGCGGCAAGACCTGCCGCATGGGCGGCATAGCCAAGGGCAGCGGCATGATCCATCCCAACATGGCAACCATGCTGGTGTTCATAACCACGGACGCCGCCGTAAGCGCGGAGATGCTTCAGAAAGCCCTGAGCGAGGACATAAAGAGCACCTTCAACATGACCAGCGTGGACGGAGACACCTCCACCAACGACACCGTAGTGCTGATGGCCAACGGCCTTGCGGGGAACGCGGAAGTAACGGAGGACGGCGAAGACTTCAAGGTCTTCATGAAGGCCCTCAACACCGTAAACATGCACCTCTGCAGAGGCATAGCGGCGGACGGCGAAGGCGCCACCAAACTGCTGG
>JAFZRK010000184.1 GCA_017619905.1 Bacillota bacterium | reverse complement strand
CCATGCGCTGAGATAACGAGGGTCGCTGCTGTCGAATAGCTTGTCCCCTTCGTTGAACTTGGATATGAGGTCGAAGTGCCCTATTATATCACAGCCGGTGCGTTCCACCACCTGCGACACCGCTTCGAAATACACCGAGCAGAGCGCGTAGATATCGCCGCCGAAGCGCTCGTCCACGAGGCGCTTCAGAATCTCCGGCTTGTAGTCCACGGGCAGCATCTCCTGTCCGTTCTGCAAATAGTGGACCGAGCCGATGACGTAATCGTACGGCTCTTCCGGGGCGGGCGCGTAGATGTCCTGCTCTATGCCGCAGTAGATATTGATGATTCCGGCGCACAGATCCTTATATCGTTCTATGTCCCGTCGGTACTGCGCCGTATCCTCCGGGGTCATGCAGCAGTCCAGGTCGTAGGGGGCATAGGAATGCCCGGAGAAGCCCAGAGCGGTCATGCCTTTTTCGACCGCGGCCTTCACCATCTCCTCCACGGAATTCTTTCCGTCGCAGTATTTCGTATGTGCGTGGAAATCAGAAGGTATCATTGTTTCGTAAGTGCAAGGCTGGAACCGTTACTTTCCGGTCATCTTTTCCTGCTTAACCTTGTGGTCTATTACGTGGCGGGATGCCAGCTCCTTGCGGATGTCGTCTAAACTTATGCCCTGCTGGACCATGAGCACCAGAACGTGGTATACCAGGTCGGCGATCTCGTATACAGTCTCGGGCTTGTCCTCCGCCTTGCCGGCGATTATTACTTCAGTGGACTCCTCGCCTATCTTCTTGAGTATCTTGTCCGTGCCCTTCTGGAACAGATATGTCGTGTAGCTGCCCTCCGGAAGCTCCGCCTTGCGGCCTTCCAGAAGCTTGTACAGACCGTCCAGGGAGAACTCTTCCGCGGCCTCGCCTTCCCAGACCGGATACTCGAAGCAGCTCTCGGTACCAAGGTGGCAGGCCGGACCGTCCGGGCGCGCCTTGATGACTAAACTGTCCCTGTCGCAGTCCGCGGTCACCGACACCACGTGCATGTAGTTTCCGCTGGTCTCGCCCTTGGTCCACAGCTCCTGCCTGGATCTGCTCCAGAACGTCGCAAGACCGGTCTCGATGGTCTTCTTCAAGCTTTCTTCGTTCATGTAAGCAAGCATAAGGACCTTTCCGCTCGCGGCGTCTGTAACTACCGCAGGCACAAGGCCGCTTGCGTCATATTTTATCTCGCTGATGTCGATCATTTCGTTCTCCTTACTTCTATGCCTTCGTCCGCAAGGACGCGCTTAAGATCTTCTATGCTCACTTCGCCGTAGTGGAATATCGAGGCGGCCAGCCCCGCGTCCACGAAAGGCAGTGTCTTGAACAGTTCCGTAAAGTGCTGAATGTTTCCGGCGCCGCCCGAAGCGATGACCGGTATCTTAAGGTCCGAACACAGGTCGCTCAGCATCTTAAGGTCGAAGCCGTTCTTAACGCCGTCGGTGTCTATGGAGTTGAGCACCAGTTCGCCCGCACCCAGCTCCTGACCGCGCTTTATCCATTCCGCGGCGTCCATACCGGTGTCCACGCGGCCTCCGCGAACGAACACATGGTAGCCGCTGCCGACCCTGGCAACGTCCGCGGACAGCACCACGCACTGACTTCCGTAGCGTTTGGCAGCCTCGTAGATGAGGGACGGATCCCTTACGGCTCCGGAATTTACGCTGACCTTGTCCGCGCCGCACTTGAGCACACGGTCGAAGTCGTCCAGAGTGTTTATGGCCCCGCCTACGGTCAGCGGTATGAACACCTTTGAAGCGACCTCCGTCAGCACCTCAGTAAATAGCTGCCTTCCCTCAGCCGACGCGGTTATGTCGTAGAACACGAGCTCGTCCGCGCCGCAGGCAGAATAGAAGCTGCCCAGTTCCACAGGCGAAGCAACGTCCGCCAGACCTTTGAAGTTCTTCCCTTTTACGACCCTGCCGTTCTTAACGTCCAGACAGGGAATTATCCGTTTTGCTATCATCGATCCTCCAGGATCTTCTTAAGATCTATGGCTCCGGTGTAGTACGCCTTGCCTATGATCGCCCCGTAGAGTCCCGCTTCGCGAAGCGCCTTTACGTCATCTTCCGAGGAAACTCCGCCGGAAGCGACTATGTTCAGTTTAAGAGACTTGCTCATCCTCTTGTAGAGCGCAACGTTGGTGCCTTTCATGGCTCCATCGCGGGAGATGTCCGTGCAGACTATCGTGGAAACACCTCTGTCCTGAAGGTCCTTGCAGAAGTCCATGGCCTTCAGATCGGATTTTTCCGTCCAGCCCTTGATTGCGACATAATTATTTTTTATGTCTACTCCTACCGCTATGCAATCGCCGAAACGTTTTACGGCTTCGTCCAGCAGCTGAGGGTCCTTTACAGCAGCAGTACCCAGCACGACGCGGCTCACTCCGGCGTCCAGATACTTCTCTATCACCGCCATGCTGCGTATTCCGCCTCCGACTTCCGCCTTGAGCCCGCAGGTGTCTATGATGCGGGTTATGACCGGCAGGTTCGGTGTCTCGCCGTTCCTTGCGCCTTCCAGATCCACTATGTGGACCCACTCGGCTCCGCAGCGCGCGAAATCCAGACCGATCTCCTCCGGCCGTTCGCTGTATACGGTAATCTTGTCGTAGTCGCCATTCAGCAGGCGCACGGCTTTACCTTCGTAGATGTCTATCGCTGGCAGTATTATCATTCGGTGATCCATCCTTTACCATCCGCGTACGAACAGTTTCTATAATTCGCTGAAACGCTTAAGGATCGCAAGCCCTGCGTCTCCGCTCTTCTCCGGGTGGAACTGGCAGCCGTAAACGTTATCGCTGCGAACGGAAGCAGTCATCGGCGCGCCGTATTCAGTGACGGCGCTTACGTATTCCGAGGGCGAATCGCAGTAGTACGAGTGCACGAAGTACATGTACGCGCCTTCAGGAGTTCCGTCGAATAACGGCGACTCTCCGGTCATCAACAGCTTGTTCCAGCCCATCTGCGGTATCTTGAGCCCTGCCGGTATCACATCCGCTATCGGCCTTACCACTCCGGGAATAAGCCCAAGACCTTCGTATTCGCCGAACTCCAAGCTTTCGTCAAGAAGCAGCTGCATGCCAAGGCAAATGCCCAGAAGCGGTTTGCCCTCAGCTGTCTGCTCCTTTACAAGGTCCCACAGCCCACTCTCCCTGAGCTTTGCCGCTGCGTCGCGGAACGCCCCGACGCCCGGAAGCACCAGACGGTCAGCCGCCTTTATCACTTCCGGATCGGAGGTAAGCACCGCCTCTGCGCCCACAGCGCCGAACGAGCAGACCAGCGAGAAAAGGTTCCCTACTCCGTAATCGATAATAGCCGTCATAGCGTCCCCTTGGTGGATGGCACCTCGCCCGCGAGCTCAGGATCAATGCTCACCGCTGTACGCAGGGATCTGGCGACAGACTTGAACTGTCCCTCTATAATGTGGTGCGAGTTCCTTCCGCTCAGCTGCTTTATGTGAAGAGTCAGTCTGGCGGCTCTTGCGAACGCCGCCCAGAACTCCTCGGCAAGCTCGGTGTCGAAATCCCCTACCTTTCTTGCTCGTATCTTTGCATCGTACGACAGGAACGCCCTTCCGGACAGATCCACCGCGCTCAGGATAAGCGCCTCGTCCATTGGAAGGATGCAGTCGCCGTAGCGTCTTATGCCTTCCTTGCCGCCCAAAGCAGTACCGAACGCCTCGCCGAGGCAAATGCCTATGTCTTCCACGGTGTGGTGCGCGTCAACATCAAGGTCCCCTTTGCAGGTCACCCTAAGATCGAGGCGTCCGTGTTTCGCGAAAAGCTCCAGCATGTGGTCCAGAAAACCGACGCCGCTGTAAATGTCCGACTTTCCTTTGCCGTCCAGGTCCAGAAACAGAGCGATGTCCGTCTCCCTGGTCTTTCTGTTTATCTCAGCTGTCCTCATTCCGCACCTCCGGCGATGGTCTCTTCTGCAAGTATGTCTGTCAATGCTTCTGTCAGTTTCTCCATCTGAGCTCTGCTTCCTATGGAGATCCTCAGATAGTCCTTAATCCTTTCGGCACCGAAATGCCTTACAAGTATCTTTCTTTCCGCAAGCTTTTTGTAAAGTTCCGCGCCACTGTACCCCGGATGCCTTGCGAAAACGAAGTTCGCCTTGGAATCTGTCAGTTCAAAGCCGAGCTTTTTCAGCGCATCTACCGTGAACTCTCTGACTGCTATTATATCCCCGCAGCAGTTCTTCGTATAGTCCCCGTCCAGCAGAGTCCCTATGCCAAGCGCCTGAGTGTACGAGTTGACGTTGTAGGGGTTTGTGGAGTACTTGAGTGTCTTAAGGTCGTTTATCAGAGCCCGGTCTCCCACTGCAAAGCCAAGACGCGCGCCAGCCATTGAGCGCGACTTTGAGAAAGTCTGGATGACCAGCAGGGTGTCATATTCCTTGATCAGCGGTATGCAGCTCTCCGCTCCGAAATCCACGTAGGCCTCGTCCACTACGATCACGTCGTCGGGCTTTGCCGCCACTATCTTCTCGATCTCAGAAGGAGCAAGCGCAATTCCGGTCGGGGCGTTGGGGTTCGCTATGAATACCGTCCCCGGCCTTTCGATATAGTCATATACGTTCAGAGAAAAGTCATCCGCGAGCGGTATCCGCACCTGCTCTATACCGTTAAGAGCAGCAAACACTGTGTAGAAACCGTAGGTTATATCCGCAAACAGAGCCGGCTTATCGCCGCCGCAGAATGCCATGAACGCAAAATTGAGGAGCTCGTCGGAACCGTTTCCAGGAAGCACTTCGTCCGGGTCCACGCCCACGGTCTTTGCGAACACAGCGCAAAGCTCGTTCGCGTCAGGATCGCAGTATAGATTTGCCGCCCTAGCGTTCTCCTTAGCGTACAACAGCGCCGCCGCCGAAGGTGGAACGGGGATTCGTTGGTGTTCAGTTTTACGAAGCTGGCAAGGTCCGCCGGCTGCTCACCGGGAACGTAAGGTACCAGTTCCGAATATCTGCTGCTGAAAAATCTGCTCATTGTTTGTTCCGCCGTCATTCTATGTCTTCCGTCCTTATGAGGGCGCTCCTTGCGTGGCCGGTAAGGCCTTCCTTCTCCGCGAACATCGCTATGTCTTTAGCCGCCGCGGCCAGAGCGTCCCTCGTATAGTAAGTAAATTGAGTCTTCTTAATAAAGTCGTCAACCGACAGCGGACTTGAGAACTTAGCGCTGCCGTTGGTGGGAAGCGTGTGGTTCGGTCCCGCGTAGTAGTCGCCGAGCGCCTCCGGGCAGTTTCTGCCAAGGAATATTGAACCGGCATGCTTTATCCTGTCCAGGTACTCGAACGGATCGTCCACGCAGAGTTCCAGGTGCTCGGGCGCGATCTCGTTGGCTATGTCAATCGCTGCGTCTATGCTGTCCGCCACTATTATCTTTCCGTTGTCGTCTATGGACGCGCGGGCGATGTCTTCTCTGACAAGGAGCTTCAGCTGCCTTTCAATCTCTGCCTGCACTGCCTCGGCAAACTCCATGGAGTCCGTTACCATCACCGCGGAAGCGTTCTCGTCGTGTTCCGCCTGAGACAGCATGTCAGCGGCTATATGTTTCGGATCTGAAGCGCCGTCCGCCACGCAGAGTATCTCGCTGGGACCTGCTATCATATCAATGGAAACGGTCCCGAATACCTGACGCTTGGCTTCCGCCACCAGAGCTCCGCCCGGTCCGACGATCTTGTCGACCTTAGGTATGCTCCCCGTGCCGTAAGCAAGAGCCGCAATCGCCTGCGCTCCTCCGACCTTGAATATACGGGTAACACCGGCGACATGTGCCGCAGCCAGCACAGCGGAGTTTATCTTTCCGCTGCTCTGCGGAGCCGTGATCATTATGACCTCGGGTACACCCGCGATAAGAGCCGGTATCGCGTCCATCAGCACCGTAGAAGCCAGCGGCGCCTTGCCGCCCGGAACGTAGAGCCCTGCCCTGTCCACCGGAGTTATCTTCTGGCCGATCACAATTCCGTTCTCCTCCATTCTGAAGCCCTTCCGGACCTGCATGGAGTGGAACCTGCGGATGTTGGCCGCGGACTTTTTAAGAACCTCCAGAAACTCCGGACCGACTTCGCTGACGGCTTCCTGTATCTCTTCTTCGGTCACTTCCAGCTTGCTCAGCTTAGCCCTGTCGAACTTCTCCGCGTATCTGAAGAGCGCAGCGTCACCGTTTTCCCGGACGTCCGCGATTATCGCGGCCACCGTATCCTCAACGCCGGTCTTTATGTCTGCTCTCGAAAAGATCTTCGAGTTTGGTACTTCGCCGTATCTTAAGATCTTTATCATCCTACACCTGCTTTCCAAGCGCCTCCGAAAGCTTTGCCACCGCCTCGCCCTTGAACTCGCAGGCGGCCTTGTTGGCTATCAGCCGCGCGCTTATGTCCGCTATCTTTTCGCGTTCGGTTAGGCCGTTCTCCTTGAGGGTGGTCCCGGTCTCGACTATGTCCACGATCACGTCCGAAAGTCCCAGCAGGGGCGCAAGTTCTATGGAACCGTTGAGCTTTATTATATCTATGTCTCTGCCCTGCGAGGCGTAGTATTTAGCCGCTATGTTGCCGAACTTGGTGGCAACGGTAAGAGGTCTTCCCGGCTCGTCCGCGAAGTCCGCCTTGGCGGCTACCGCCATGCGGCACCTGCCGGTCTTAAGATCCAGCAGTTCGTATACTGCGGGCTCGTTCTCCATGAGGATGTCCTTGCCGCAGACTCCAAGGTCCGCCGCGCCTCTTTCAACGTAGGCGGCAACATCGGAGGGCTTTACCCAGAAGTAGCTTACGCCTTTCTCCGCGTTCTCGAATATAAGCTTCCTGCTTCCGGAGACTGCCTCCGGGCAATCGTAGCCGGCAGCAGCCATCATGCTGTACACCTTTTCTCCGAGACGCCCTTTGGGCAGCGCTATCCTGAGCATGGATGCATCCGAAGCGCCGTTAACGTCCTCGCGGTCCAGCGAGTCCAGATATACAGCAAAGCCGATCGCTCCGCAGTTCTTGCCCATGCGCCTTGCAAGAGCGTCGTAGCGCCCGCCGGAGAGCACTTCCTTCGGCACGCCGCTGACATATCCTTTGAAAACTATTCCGCTGTAGTATTTGGTGGTGCAGCCCGCTGAAAGATCTATGCGGAGTCCTTTTGCAAGCCCCAGGGACTTAAGCCCTGCGCACAGCTGCTTAAGCTGCTCCGTCTCTTCCGACCAGGCGCCGGCGGCATCGATCTGCGCAAACACGTCCTCCGGGTCTCCGCAGATAAGAGCCAGCTTTATGATCATTTCCAGGTCTTTTCCTTCCAGGCCCGCGGCAAACGCCTTAAGACCGGACAGGTTCTTTTCTTCAATAAGGCCCAGCAGTTCAGCCCTTTTGTCAGGAATCAGATCCAGAGCGTCGACCGTTCCGGTGATGATATCCGGCTGGGAGATGCTCAGAACATATTCCGGGGATACTTCCGACAAGCTCTTTGCCGCAAGCGACAGCACTTCCAGTACCTGCGCCTGATCTATGCTGCCTATGCACTCAAGACCGCACTGCATCATCTCTTTATAACTTCCGTTGGACGGTCTGTATATGGTCTCGTCGTAGAAGAGCTTTTCCGTCTTTCCGGGAGCCGGATCCGCTCCGCGCACTATGGACAGCGTAACGTCCGGGCGCAGCGCCTTCAGAGACCCGCCTATGTCCGTAAAACTTATGATATCCTCAGAGACCAGGAAGTCCTTGAATCCGGAATACAGGTCGTAGTCCTCGAACTTGCTCATCCGAAAACGCCTGTACCCTGCGGACGCGAAAAGCTCCCTGAGCTTGAAGATCAGTTTTTCCTGAGATGTAAGAACGCTGTCGTTCATCATTTTTCCTCCATACGGTCCAGGACTTTTCCGTAGCCGCCGGTACCGTAATCCAGACAGCGCTTTACCCTGCTTATGGTGGCAGAACTGACGCTGGTGATCTCAGATACCTTCTGATAGCTCTTGCCCTGTCTGAGCAGCGTGGCGACCTGCAGTCTCTGCGACATGTCCTTTATCTCCTTGACAGTGCAGAGATCCTCGAAAAACTCATAGAATTCGTCTACTGTCTCAAGGCGCATCAACGCCTCGAAAAGCCGGTCTGTTTCTTTATTCTTAAGCTTGCTCATGATTATGCTCCTTCCGGTAACACTTTAATGATATGCAATACTATCACATTAGCATGCTAAAGTAAAGAAGTATTTGCAACTTTTTTTCGCAATATAAATAGTTCCCGGATTCATGCTCCGGGAACCGGCAATGCTCTTGCGCAGCGGAAGCGTTTACAGGAACTTGGATTCCACCTTTCCCCAGAAGTCGTAGTCTTTGTTGCGGACCACGTGTATGCGCTTTTCGCTGAGGGAGAACTTGACGCTCTTTATCTCCCCTGCCTTAACTTCCAGACCATCCGCGTAAAGCCCAAGATCCAGGCTGCTGTCCTCCATTGGCTCGATGGTGATGCTGGACGTCGGCGGGAACATCATGCTGGATGTGAAGGACCGCAGCGCCTTGCTGTTTATAGGCGCCATAGGCGTCAGCTGAATGGATTCCACCCTGGGGTCAACTATGCAGCCGCCGAGCGAATAGCTGTAGGCGGTACTGCCTGCGCATGACGCCACTATGAACCCGTCTCCGAAGAAACGCTCCACCAGCTTGTCCTCTATCGTGACGCTAAGACGCGCAACCTTTGCGCCCCTGTCCCTTATCGTAAAGTCGTTGATGGCAAGTTCCGTCAGTTCGCCGGTATCGGATATGACGTGCGCCTTAAGCAGCCGGTAGGTCTGCAGCGTAAAGCCCTCGCCGGAACAGTACTGTTTGAACAGATCCGTATCCTCCGGAAGCAGTTCCTGGAAGAAGCCCAGATGCCCGGTATTTATTCCCAGTATGGGCGCCTCGGGAAATCCCCAGGACCAGAGACCGTGCAGGAATGCGCCGTCTCCGCCGAATACAAGCACCATGTCCGCCCCGGCCGGGTCGTCCGCGGAGATCTCGTAGCCGTCCCCGAGAAGCTCAAGCATGCTGTCCGCAGTGCTGCGGGCAAGAACCGAATCGTTGATGATAGTAAAAAGTTTCCTCATGTTATCGACCTGTTGATGATTTGTCTTTATACTCTTCCGAGCGCCGTCTACAAAGACGCTATGGCGTCCCAGTCCACTATGGGGCCGCCGTCCAGAGGTACATACCCGGTATTGTTCAGATAAGTTATGTCGTTCTCCGTAGAAATGTTTACGGTGTGCCCGAAGATCTCCACGCTGCTGCCTTCTATTCCCGCGTCGCGGAGCCGCTCGTAAAGCCCTATGCGGCTGGCGCAGACGTTGAAACGCTCCCCTGCTATCAGCCGGTAGGCAAAGCGCAGAGCCCTGCGTCCGGGCACATAGATGGCGTTTTCCGCGGGCTTTTCGTTCTCCCCGGGAATGGAATAGCCGGTGTATCTGGCGCTGCTCGGCAGGCCCTCCTCCATGGAGGCCTTCATTATGTAGGAATACCTTGGCACGCTGTACCTGTCAAGGAACTCCTTTATGCGGTTGACTGAAGGTCCTCCCACGCTGTAGGAATAGTTGAGACGGAACGGGACCAGCCAGAACGGACTGCTTTCGGTCTCTTCAAATTCTTTCTCCAGACGTCCGAGGTCTCCGAGCTCATCCGACAGAACGTTAAGGACTTCTATCTGGCGCTGAAGTTCCGTCACCTGCGCCTTCAGAAGTTCCGCATGCTGCTGAGCCGCCTGCTTCTGTTCCAGGTCGTTCTTCTCGTAGAAGAAGCTCTTTATCTCCGAAAGCCCGAAGCCCATGCTGCGCAGCAGTTTGGCGTTGTACAGACGGGAAAAGTCCGTGGAAAGATAGTACCTGTACCGGTTGACCTCATCGTGGCGCGGCTTTACTATGCCGACGCTCTCGTAATACCTGATGGTCTCCGGGGTAAGGTCCAGAAGCTTGGCAAGATCGCTTACTTTATATTCCTCATCCTGCATCGTGGCACACTCCTGTTAACAATTATATCAAAAAAGAAACAATAAAAAAGCACAAATGCAAGCGGAAAAGAAGGCATATCTGTTCGAGAGCGGCAAAAACTGCTACAATATATACGGTTTTCAAAGGAGGCAACCATGGGCGATATCAGAAAACTGACATTACTGCACTCCAACGACATGCACGGCGACTTTCTGCCGAAGGAAAAGGACGGAAAGAAGACCGGCGGCATATCGTATCTTTCAGGTTACATAAAGAAAGTCCGCGAGGAAGAAAAGAACGTGCTCTACGTCAACGCCGGCGATCTATTCCGCGGAAGCGTCATAGACAGCGAATACAAGGGCCTGTCGACAGTTGAACTCGTGGACCTGCTGGCACCGGACGCAGTTACGGTCGGCAACCACGAGGTGGACTACGGCATAGCGCATCTGCTGTTCCTGGAGAAATGCGCAAGGTTCCCCATAATAAACGCCAACCTGTACATAAAGAGCAACCACGCCCGCCTCTTCGACCCGTACAGAGTCGTTGAAGTTGACGGAATTAAAGTTATGTTCATAGGCATAATAACAGACGAAGTACTCTCTGCCACCAGGTCCGAACCGATAATCGGAAGCTTCGTGGACGTCTGGGAAGCCGCGTCGCAGGTGGGAGCCATAATAGACAATTATAAAACGGACAAGATAGACCTTACGGTGCTGCTCACGCACATCGGCTACGAACAGGACAAGAAGCTTGCGGAGCTCCTGGATCCGAACTGGGGCGTGGATCTAATTATCGGTTCGCATTCCCACACCCTGCTGAAGACGCCCAAGGTGATCAACGGCGTCCCTATAGTCCAGGCAGGAAGCGGGACCACACACATAGGCCGTTTCGATCTTGAGATAGATATCGGCGAACACGTCGTGACACGCTGCGACTGGCGTGCAGACGAGATCAACGAAGTCACCGCAGAACCGGATCCTGTAATGGAGAGCGTGCTTGAGGTCTACAGATCAGAAGCAGACGAAAAGTACTCACGGATCCTTACCGTGCTTGCGCGTCAGTTCTCCCACCCCACCAGAAGCGCGGAGACAGAGCTCGGAAACCTTTTCGCGGACCTTATGCAGCAGGATTCCAGCTTCGATATAATGCTGTTCGGCGCCGGCACCCTGCGCGGCAAAAAGCTCGGCCCAGTCGTAACATACAAAGATCTTAAGGAACTGATACCCTTTGTCAATCCCATATACATGATGACGGTCACCGGCGAACAGTTCAAACGCATGTGCCGCCATTACATAGGCGAAAGCATACGCACCGGCGGCTCCTCGGAGTTCTACGACGTCTCCAGGGGCGTAAGACTCGTCTACGACTGCGCATCCGATCAATTAACGGAATGTTCCTTAATCGGCCGCCCCATCCAGGACGGCGACCGCCTCAAGATAGCCATGCAGGAGTTCCACTACAACAGCTTCGAGAGGAACTTCGGCTTCCCCGTCGAAGAAGTACTTAAGAACTCCAAAGCCCGCATGGTCGTTACCAGCGACTTCTCCGTCTACGAAGAGTTCCTGACGACCTCCACGAACCTGGATTCTCAGGTCGAAGGACGAATAACGATCGTGAAATAACTGCTGCACGTTCCCTGTAAGCAAGATCGTGCCCTGCGGCACCGATTTATGTGCTTTAATGCGCGTATGCCGGTGTTCATAGGACAATCAGGGAACCCGGTCCTTAGCGACTGGCAAGCCGTAAGGCGCAGACAGAGCTTAGTACCGCTGGGAGGGTCCCTGTTAGCGGGAGCGTGTCCGTGAACACCGGTATACGCGCAGAAACAAGCACATAAAAAACAGCTGCAAGGACATGCCCTGCAGCTGTTTTCATTTAGTTGTTATCCGTTACTTCTCCGAGAGTACAGCTTCGTCACCGTCCCAGGTAAGCTTAACGTTCAGGCCGGCCTCGTCGGTGATCTTCTGGAAGTACTCGAAGATCTCCTGACCGGTCTCGGTGTGACCGTGGACGTACGGGATACCGCTCTTTTCGGTGAGAGTAAAGACTACCCTGTAGGATACGATCTTTCCGTCCTCGATTATGAGCTTGGCTACCGGCGAATAGATGCTCTCCGGCTGGAACGGATAGGTGGGATACTCGGGATCCGGAACGAATCCGAACCTTGCGATCCTCTGCTTTACCCATTCGGCGTTGTGAGCGTCTCCGTGCACCTTGCCCTTGAAACCGGGGGCCAGCTGCGGAGTATACATCACGAAGTTGTTGAGTCCGTGGTATATAGCCTTGCCCTTGTAGATCTCGAAACCGTGGGATACGTGGCTGTGGGAAGCCATTACGACGTCCGCGCCGTTATCGATGGCTATGTACGACAGCAGCCTCTCCCAGTCCTTGACCAGAACAGGACGGTGTACATATCCTCTGTGATGATAGACGATAAGGATGTCGCACTGCTTCTTCGTCTCGCGCACTTCCTCCGCCATCTTTATGACAGCGGTGGGGTCCATGTAGTTCTCACCCATGAAGTCCGCGTCGAAATGCATGGGCTCCTTGTATCTCCAGTTATCGAACTCGTGCTTTTCTTCTCTCTGCTTCTCCCAGGGAATGGATTCCACAGGGGTGAAAGCTCTGAAGAAGTTGATCGGAGCGGTTCCGGCCTGATCGGGGCCTGCGAACTGCTGCTTGCCGCCTACTGCGTTGTATGCGAGGACGCCTATCTTAACTCCGCCTTTCTCTACGAAAGCGGGCTTTCTGGCTTCTGCCTCGTTCATGCCGCCGCCGGCGTGGGCTATTCCGTTCTCTTCGCACCAGGCTATGGTGTCCTGTACTCCCGCTTCCTTAAAATCGTAGAAGTGGTTTCCGGAGAGAGTTACAAGGTCTACTCTTCCCTTTATCGGGTCCAGAGACTTTACGAGGTTGCCTTCGACAGACCTCTCAACAGGAGTCTTTAAATAGGCCTCCTCCAGCTGGAACATGCGGAAGTCCGCGTTGTCCAGCAGATCGGTTATGCCCTCGCAGAGCTTGGCGGGGGTGAGGACCGGATCGGAACTGGGGATCGAAAAATCTCCGCCGAATACAAGTGTCTGTCTTGCCATGATGTCTCCTTACTTAGCTGTAGTTACGAACTCCCAGGGAACGTTCTTGAATACTGCGTCGAACAGTCCGAGCCATGCCAGCACTGCGGTGATGACTACGAACAGTATGGCGATGAGCACCATAGGTCCGACCATCTTCTTTCTCTTTTCCTCGTCGGTGCAGCCGATGATGGAGAGAGTGCCGCCCATGGAGAACGGGCTGAATCCTGCGTACTGCAGACCTACCATCATGCAGATGGCGAGTACCAGCGGGTTAACACCGGTGGATGCATAGAGTCCGGGGATGAGAGCGACCATGAGGGGCTGTACTACTGCGCCGGAAACTACCAGCGACAGAGCTCCGCATACGAGCAGGAATACCGGAGCAACGATGCCTGCCGGAACCTTGCTTCCGAGCCACTCGCCTATCGTCT
The DNA here is from genome assembly GCA_017619905.1 of Bacillota bacterium. Lineage (GTDB taxonomy): Bacteria > Bacillota > Clostridia > Peptostreptococcales > Anaerovoracaceae > RUG13409. The sequence continues at coordinate 5,063 of JAFZRK010000184.1, read as the reverse complement.
GAGTGATACCGATCTTGGAGGCAAGACCTACCAGAGTACCGGTTCCGCAGACCATCAGGATGGCGCCCCAGGGGATGCTCTTCTTGATGACTTCCTGAATGTCGCCGATCTTGAGCAGGTGATTGACTACGATACCTACAGAACCGAGGAGCAGGAAGTCGAGGTTCTTGGACATCCACTTGGTGACCGCGTTGGGCGCGAACTGCTGGATGATCATCGGAATTACCAGCAGGATGGCCAGGATGAGGATGATCGTGAAGGTCTTCTTCTGTACCGGGGTCATGGGTTCGGGCTTCTCGAACTTGATGTTGGCGTCGGTCTTCTTGAATGCTCCGGTGATGATGCAGAACACGATGAAGAAGATGAGCAGGAAGATCATGTCATAGATCATTGCGCCGTAGCTGATCTTTCTGGCTGTCGCTTCGCCGAATACAGGGATGTTGATTCCTGTCTTGGAAGCGAAGTCAGAGGTCCAGGGCAGCAGGTTGAATGCGGTACCTGCAGTGTAGTAACCCAGAGCAGCTACCAGGGGGTTCATTCCCATCTCAGTAGCGATACCGAAGAAGATCGGGCTCAGGAATACCGGAGCAGCGTTGGATCCTGCGCCGAGAGCCATTACCACAGCGGTAACGAACCAGAAGATGAGAGGCATGAAGCGGGAAGCTCCGCCTGCCTTGTAAAGGATGTTCTGCGCAACCTTCTGGAAGGTTCCGTTGTGCATACCGAAACCATAGAAGAAGGTACCGATCAGCATGTAGAAGAAGATGTTGGTCGGGAAAACACCCATAACGTCTCTGGAGCCGAGCTTGAAGAAGATCGGAGCTACCAGGAACGCCATCGCAAGGGCAACAACACCGATATTGGTCTTGAGGACCTTGCCGATAACTATCGCGAGAACTATCGCGACTACGAATACCAGTACGTTCATAATTCCTCCTTTGAATAAATGAATGATTGCTAACTAATTAACTGGCATGTTAATTATAAACCTTAAAGCAACTTCAAAGTCAATACACTAAAGTGAACTTTGGTCACAGGTCCTTTGTTTACTTTTTTATTTAGGGGTAGTCTTATAGTCTGATATGCGTTGAGCAGCTGCGATCTAAGGACTGTTTGGGAACCCGGTACTTAGCGACTGACAAGCTGAAAGCGCCGGCAGAGCTTAGTACCGCTGGTGGGATCCCAACCAAGCGGGAGCGTGTCCGTGAGCGCAGCATACTCAACGCTAGATAGCAACTGTAAGACTACCCCTTGTACAAGAAAAAGGCCCCGGAGGACCGGAGCCTTTGTTCTTTTGAAGTTTACGACAGATTACTTGAAGGAGTCGAATACTTCCTTGATCTGCTTGTCAGCTTCCTGGTTGATCTTGTTGATCTCTTCGAAGGTGAAGATCTGGTAGGTGTTGGTGGAACCAAGTCCCTTTACACGAGCCATGAAGTCGGCATCGTCGCGGATCTTGGCGCACTGCTCGCCCAGCCATACGCAGAGTTCATCAGGAACGCTTGCGGGTACGTACATGGTCATCGGCCATGCGCATACGAGGTGTTCAGCATCCTCTGCCTTTACGCCCTTGATCTCGGGAACGATGGGAACCGGGTTGAGCGGCTCAAGGTCCTTAGTATAGAGGGCTCTGCTGGTAACACTGTTGAGTATGCCCTTTACCTTGCCTCCGGATACGTCAGCAGCGCCGTTGGTCTCGGTAACGATGGCAACGTCGGTGTTGGTGTGGCCCTGTACCCATACACGGATATCAGCAGCCTTTCCGGGTACCCACTGAACGTCGGTGGTCTTTACGCCGAAGTAGTTCAGTATCAGCTTGATACGGACTTCGTGCGGAGTACCGGTGGTGTAGGATACGCGGATCTCGCCCGGGTGAGCCTTGATGTACTCTACGAGGGTCTCGATGCTGTCGAATCTGGTCTCGTCAGCGGAGATCATGGTTACAGCGCCGGAGGGCTGTTCCTGACCGATGTTTCCGCAGGCGGCCTTGAAGTACTTGGTGTCGGCCAGGTTGTAGTCCCAGTCTCCGCTGTAGTACTGAATGATGGCGCCGGCACCGTGGAACATGATGACGGACAGATCGTTGGCGTCCTGAGCCTTGGCTACGAGCGTGCCGTGGTCGTTTCCGTTACCGGTGGAGTTGTTGATGTTGAACTTAACATCCGGGAACTGCTTGCGCCAGAAGTCGACCATGATACGGCCGGACTGGTCGACCATGGAACCTTCTGCCTGAGGGATGTAGACTTCTACGACCTTCGGGAAGCCGAGCTCCTTTGCCTCGTTGCCATTGTTGGCAGGAGTGTTGTTTGCCGGTGTGCCGCAGGCTGCAAGTCCGAATACCATCAGGACAGCCAGCAGCAGAGCTACAATTTTCTTCATTTTTACCTCCATGCAAAATGCAATTAGATATATCTACTGCGGATCAGGCATCTGCCTTCTTCGCTTTTGACCTTTTTACAGCCGGGAGCACCGTCTGGACCACCAGCACGCCTATACCTACGATGAGGAATATCAGGGATACCGGGCTCGTGACGAAGATCTTCAGTCCGGCCGTGGAACCGATGAACGTGTAGCGCAGGTTCTGCTCGAACAGCTGGGCAAGTATGAACGTCATTATGAACGGCATCTGCGGGATGTCGAAGTTGTCCATGATAAGGCCCAGTATGCAGGAACCGACAGCTACGAGTATTCCGAAGTAATCGGACTTGACCATGTAAGCGCCCAGGAAGCTTATGACGATTATCGCCGGATACAGGTAGTGATACGGCAGCGATATGAACTTCGGGAACAGAGGCATGGCCAGCGCCTGGATTATGAATACGAATATGGAAGCTACCAGCGCAGCTGTGTAGAGCATGTAAACCATATCCGGCTTCTCTATCATAAGTCTGGGACCCGGGTTTACGTTGTGGTTGTTCATTACGGTCATGAACTGGACCATTATTACGTCTCCGGGAATACCAAGGGCTATCATCGGGATCATGGCTCCGCCTATGCCGCCCTTGGTGGCGACTTCAGGAGACCATACGCCGCCGATGACGCCTGTGCCCCACTTATCCTTGTCCTTGGCAAGGGATCTGTTGGTGGTGTAGGCGACTACGGAGGAAGTAGGTCCGCCGAGTCCGGGCAGGAAGCCGATGAACGCGCCGATCAGGAAGGAGATTATGATGTTCGGGAAATTCTGCCTTATCTCCTTGCCCGGCCATCTGTAGTGGCTTACCTTTATCTTTGAAGCGTCCTTGGTCTTGGTCTGCCTTACGTACTCCATGAGGATTATTCTGGCAGCGAACAGACCCAGCATGATGTTTACGGAGTTGAAACCGGAATACAGACCGTTCACTCCGAACGTGAACCTTTCGCGCGAGAGTATCGGGTCCGTGCCCACGCAGGAAACGATGATCGCAAGACCTACGCCGGCGAAGCCCTTTACCAGAGAAGCTCCGGAAAGGCCTATTACCATGGCCAGCGCGCAGAAGATCATGGAAGCGTAGTCCCAGGGACCTATCTTTACGCCGAAGTCCGCCAGGGTCTTGGCGAGGAACATTGCGATTATGATTCCGGGGATGATGCCCAGAAGGTTGGACGTTACCGTCACCGAAAGCGGTGTTACGGGGTCCCCGCGTTTAGTAAACTCGTAGCCGTCCCAGGTGGTGGCTATGGAGCTGGAAGTTCCCGGGATGCCCAGAAGTATGGAGCCGATGGCGCCTCCGCAGGAAGAACCTACGTGCAGGGCCATGAACAGCGCCAGAGCCAGAACTCCGTCCATCTTGAAGGTTACGGGGAGGAGCAGCGTCATTACCATACCGCCGGAAAGACCGGGGAGCGCTCCGAAGAACACGCCCAGAAGAGCGCCGCCTACTATGTATAAGATACCTGTTACAGAACAGAGAGTCTTTAATGCATCAACTATATAACCAAGCATTCCGTCTGCCTCCCTCTACCTGAACAGCATCTTGATCAGGACGCCGTTCTTTATGGTGACGTCCAGGATCTTTACGTAGATGACGTAGATCGCTGCGCTTACGATCACAGTATAGATAAGAGTGGTCAGGAGCCTTTTCTTGGTAGACATCTCCGGCTTGGAGCTCTTGGAGAACATGTAGGAGATGATGAACAGGCAGATGGGGATGGTGTACATTACACCCAGCGCCCAGGACCCGAGAATTGCGAAGAGATATACGGCCAGGATGCTCCAGAAGCGCTTCTTTTCGTCCGCGTTCATCTTCATCCTCTTTCCGTCCGGACCCGGCTTGATCAGCAGGATTATTCCGCATAAGATCAGTATTCCGCATCCTAAGAGCGGATAAACTGCCGGACCGGGGTCTCTGTTAAGATTGCTGGGACGAAGGATGAGCGAGCGCCAGATGAAGAATCCGGCGACCAGGATCATTCCAAGGCCAAGCCATCTGTCTTTACAGAAAAACTTCTTTTCCATGAAACCTCCAATACAAAAGCAAACAATGCATAATAACATTCATAAGTATTCTAGCACAGTTCACACAAATAATCTACAACAAAAACTGCGACCTTCGGGGCACAAAAAAGACAAATAATTAACAGCGGACTGACAGAAAAAGGAAGGGACCACGCGGCCCCTTCCCTTCTTTATGAAATGTTGGAATTTCAACTTTTGCGGCTTACCGCCCTGCTCTTTACAGCTCGTTGGTGGTACGGGTGATCAGCTCGTCCTGAACTGTCTTGGTGAGCAGCGTGTAGTAGGTGGAGTAACCGGCTACGCGGACTACCAGGTCGGAGTATTCCTTCGGCTTCTCCTGCGCGGCCTTCAGGGTCTTGTTGTCCACTACGTTGAACTGGATGTGCTTTCCGCCGTTCATCAGGTAGGTCTTCACGAGAGCGCCGAGCTTGTCGAGGTCCTCGGGAGTCTTCAGAGCGGAGGGGCTCATCTTCATGTTCAGGAGCATGGCGTTGAACGGATCCTGGTTGATCTTCATCGCGGACTTAAGGGATACGGTCGGGCCGCCCTTATCGGTGCCCTGCTGCGGGGATACCACGCCGTCCGGACGGGTCTCGCCCGTCTTGCGGCCGTCCGGGGTCGCGCAGGT
>JAFZRK010000183.1 GCA_017619905.1 Bacillota bacterium | reverse complement strand
TACAGCGCCACTCGCAGGAAGGCGGACAGCACGGTCGCGCTGCTCTCGGACGAGGAGTTCAGAGCCATGACGCCGGACGCTGTCACCTGCATAGTCATCGTCAGGGAGAAAGGCGGGGAATACGGCCTGCTGTTCACCAAGGAGTTCCGCTACCCGGTGGGCCAGTACCTGCTCAGTCCTCCGGCGGGCCTTCTGGACGCAAGGGACCTTTCGGAACCGGAACCGGTGCTCAGCGCCGCCAGGCGGGAGATCGAAGAGGAGACAGGCCTTAAGCTGTCGGAAACGGACAGACTGTTCACCGTAAGCCCGCTGTTCTTCAGCACGCCGGGAATGACGGACGAGAGCAACGCGCTGGTGTGCGCAGTTGCGGACCTTCCGGAAGGATTCTCTTTCAACTCCGCAGGCACCGAGTCCACGGAGATGATAGGCGACTACGCCGTCTACGGCAGGGAAGAGATCCTGAAGATGATGGAAAGATGCACGGACAGGGAGGGCCTCTGGTTCTCCGTCTACACCTGGGCCGCAATGATGTATTTCATCTCCGGAATGTGGAAGGAAAAGCTGTAGATGCGTCTTACGGAGACGGTGGTCGTAGAAGGCCGCGACGACATGTCCGCAGTGCTGGCGGCTGTCGAGGCAAACGTCATAATCACCCACGGATACGGCATTACTCAGCAGACGCTGGATACGGTACGCGCCGCTTACGAACGGAGCGGAATAGTGGTGTTCACGGATCCGGACCACGCCGGAAGGCACATACGCGAACGGCTCGCAGCGCTGTTCCCGGACGCGAAGCATGCGTACCTGAGCGAGCGTCAGGCGCGGAAAAACGGCGATACGGGCGTCGAGAACGCGTCGCCGGAGGATATACTCAAAGCGCTGCTTTCCGCGGGCTGCAGGGCTTCTGACGGCCTTTCGGAGGCATGCGCGGAGCACGGCGCGGAAAACGAAGAATACAGAGAAGTAACCATGGACGATCTTGCGGCGCTCGGGCTTGCAGGACAGACCGGAAGCGCGGAAAAACGCGCCTCGGCAGGGGAAGCGCTCGGCATAGGAAACGCCAACGCGGGCGCGTTCCTCAAGCGGCTCAGGCGCCTTGGGATAGGTCTTTCCGAACTGGAAGCGGCCTGCGGAAATGCCCGGCAAGGATCGGATGAATAGATCAGAAAGGCAATGACATGCTGTTCGACAGCAGCAGTAAAAGAAAAAGCAGACGGCTGAAGGAGAACCTCAAGCAGTTCAGGCACAAGAGCGTGGATCTGGACAAGTTCGTTAAGGACTTCTACGTGGAGAACGGGCTTGCCTATATCTCCTGCAACGTCAACGACTATTACGATATAATCGATAAATACTCCGTGGACGGCTACGAGTGGCTCAACGGGGATTTCACCCGCTTCGTGGAGGAGAACGCCAACTACGTTCCCACGGAGTACCCCATAGTTCTGGAGATATGCAACCACGTCTTTTCGCAGAAGCAGAGGGAGTGCATAGAGGAGACCATAGCGGACTATTACGCGCTCAAGATGGGCGACACGCAGATGGCCCTGGAGCGCAACAGGACCAAGATAATAATGCTGTTCATAGGTGCGGTGGTGTTCGCGGGCATAGTCTGGCTCGTGAACGCGCTTATCCCGAATGCGGCAATAGTCCTCAACGAGGCGGTGCTGATACTGTTCTGGCTGTTTTTGTGGGAGCTCGTGGACTGCATAATACTGGACAGGAAAGACCTGCTGGAGGCGCGTACGGAAGCCGCCCAGCTGGCAAGCATGAAGGTCCGTTTCCAGAGGCAGTTCACGGACGAGCCCGTGGCCCCGGAGAAGGAAAAAGCAATAATACGCGAGATGTTCGAGGACGACGTCATACTGCCGTCCACCGAATGGTAGATACAGTAAAAGTTAGGAGATCGTTATGAAGATAGTCTGCCTGGACCTTGAAGGCGTACTTGTACCGGAGATATGGATAGAATTCTCCAGGAACAGCGGAATACCGGAGCTTAAGCGCACCACGCGCGACGAACCGGACTACGACAAGCTCATGAAGTGGCGTCTGGCGCTGCTCGCGGAGCGCGGCTACGGCCTTAAGGAGATACAGGACGTTATTAGAAAGATGGAGCCGCTGGAAGGCGCAAAGGAGTTCCTGGACGAGCTCCGGTCCTTCGCTCAGGTGATAATAGTCAGCGACACCTTCGAGGAGTTCGCCATGCCTCTCATGGAGAAGCTCGGCCGGCCCACCATATTCTGCAACAGTCTGGAAGTGGCGGAGGACGGTAAGATAACCGGCTTCAACATGCGCGTGCAGGGAGATACCAAGCTCGCAACGGTAAACGCTCTGCATTCCGTAGGACTGGGGACCATAGCCAGCGGCGACAGCTACAACGATCTGGGAATGATACAGGCCAGCAGCGCGGGTTTCCTGTTCAGGAGCACGGACGCCATAAAGGCGGAGCACCCGGAGATTCCTGCTTACGAGACCTACGCAGAGCTGCTGGACGCCATAAGGAAGAACATAAGATAAACTGCGATGAGCGGCCCCTTCGGAAAGACCTACATAGCCATAGACCTTAAGTCTTTCTACGCGTCGGTGGAATGCGCCGCCAGAGGACTGGATCCACTCACCACCAACCTTGTGGTGGCCGACGAGAGCCGCACGGAAAAGACCATTTGCCTCGCCGTCACACCGTCTCTTAAGAGCTACGGCGTTTCAGGACGCGCGAGGCTTTTTGAAGTCGTGGAACGCGTTAGGCAGATAAACGCGGACAGGAGGGCCAAAGCGCCCGGAAGGAAGTTCTCAGCCAAGAGCTTCTCGGATCCGGAACTGAAGGCGGACCCGTCGCTGGAGCTGGATTTCATCATCGCCAAGCCGCGCATGGCGGAGTACATGCGAGTCAGCACGGAAATATTCAACATCTACATGCGCTACGTGTCCGCGGAGGACATGCACGTATACTCGGTGGACGAGGTCTTCATAGACGCCACCAGCTATCTTAAGCTCTACGGCCTTACGGCGGAGCAGTTCGCGGCGAAGCTGATCGGCGACGTTCTCAGCGAGACCGGCATCACCGCCACCGTAGGCATAGGCACCAACATGTATCTCTGCAAGATAGCAATGGACATAGTGGCCAAGCGCATGCCCCCGGACGAGAACGGCGTAAGGATCGCCGCCCTGGACGAACAGAGCTACAGGGAGCTCCTCTGGGACCACAGGCCCATTACGGACTTCTGGAGGATAGGCGGCGGCTACGCAAGGCGTCTCGCGTCCGCCGGAATGTATACCATGGGCGACGTGGCAAGGTGCTCCGTTCACAACGAGGACCTGCTCTACAGGATGTTCGGGGTAAACGCGGAACTTCTCATAGACCACGCCTGGGGATGGGAGCCCTGCACCATAGCGGACATCAAGAAATACAGGCCCGCGGAGCGCAGCCTTAGCTGCGGTCAGGTTCTGTCAAGACCTTACAAGTTCGATGAGGCGCGGCTGATAGTCCGCGAGATGACCGACGGGCTCAGTCTGGACCTTGTAAGAAAAGGCGTACTGACGGACCAGATAGTGCTGACGGTCTGCTACGATACGGAGAACATAACCAGGCGCACGGACAGCGCGTTCAAGGGGCAGGTCATGAAGGACCGCTACGGCCGCACCGCGCCCAAGGACGCGCACGGGTCGATCAACATTCCGGGCGGATTTACATCGTCCGGAAAGGCAATGCTGGACGCGGTGACGGAGCTCTTCGATTCCATAGTCGACAAGGACCTTCTTGTAAGGCGCATGTACGTGGTCGCCAACCACGTGCGCACGGAGCGCAGGGTGGAGAAGGAGTCCGCGGAGCAGCAGCTGGACATCTTCTCGCTGCTGGCGGATAAGGGGCAGGAAGAAAAGAAGCAGCAGGACGACCGCGGCGAAAGGGCCCGCCAGGAGGCAGTGCTGAAGATACGCGGTAAGTTCGGCAAGAACGCCATCGTAAGGGGCATGGACCTTCAGGAGGCCGCCACCGCAATGGAAAGGAACGCGCAGGTAGGAGGGCACAAAGCTTAAAATGACTTCCGCACGCGAGAGATACAGCGATATAATAGACATGGAATACCACGGGAGCGCAAGCCATCCTCGCATGTCCGCGGAGGGCAGGGCCGGGCAGTTCTCGCCATTCGCTGCGCTCACCGGTTTTGACGAGCAGATAGACGAGGCCGCGGACAGTTTCGACGGTACCACGGAAGTTTACGCCCAGGACTACGAGAACGATATCTACAGGCCGGCTCAGGACGACTGATCCGGACCGCAGCAATATAAGGAGACAGATATGAGTTACTGCACAGGCAAGGTAATAGACCGTTTTCTGGATTACGTGTCGAATCCGACATCTTCGGCCTACGACATGGAGGACATCCCCTCCACGAAAGGCCAGTTCGCGCTGGCGGAGCGCATAGCCGCGGAACTTAAGGAGACAGGGCTTGAAGGCGTCCGAGTGGACGGTAAATGCTACGTCTACGGGCATCTTCCCGCAAGCCCGGGCTGCGAAGGACTGCCCTGCATAGGGTTCATAGCGCACATGGATACGTCGCCGGACGCTCCGGGTGAGAACATCAAGCCAAAGCTCATCCGTTACGAAGGCGGAGACATAGACCAGGGGAACGGCGTCATAGCCGTCAGGGACTTCCCGTTCCTGGAAAAGTACAGGGGCCAGCGGCTTATAATAACCGACGGCACAACGCTTCTGGGCGCGGACGACAAGGCCGGCGTGGCGGAGATAGTAAGCGCGATGGAGTACCTTGCGGACCACCCGGAGATAAAGCATCCCCGCATAGCCGTGGGCTTTACACCGGACGAGGAGGTGGGGCGCGGTGCGGACTTCTTCGACCTTAAGGGTTTCGGCGCGGAGTTCGGCTACACCGTGGACGGCGGAGCGCTTGGAGAGCTGGAATACGAGAATTTCAACGCCGCGGGGGCATTGCTTAAGGTAAAGGGCCTCAACATCCACCCGGGAAGCGCCAAGGACAAGATGAAGAACGCGGTGCTCATAGCGTCGGAGTTCGTTTCCATGCTTCCGGAGGATCAGGTGCCCGCCAGGACGGAAGGGTACGAGGGCTTCTTCCACGTCCAGTCCGTAAACGGAGACGAGACTTCCGCAACTGTAAAGATGATAGTCCGTGATCACGACATGGCTAAGTTCACCGCCAAGAAGGAGCTCCTGAAAGAGCTCGAGGGCCGCATAAACGCGAAGTACGGCGAAGGCACCGCGGAGTGCGTCGTCAAAGACAGCTACTACAACATGAAGGAGAAGATCCTTCCGGTAATGCATATAATCAGAAGGGCGGAGGACGCCATGAGGGCCGCGGGCGTGGAACCGGTAACGGTGCCCATACGCGGAGGCACGGACGGAGCCCGCCTGTCCTACGAAGGGCTGCCTTGCCCCAATCTCTCCACCGGCGGCGAGAATTACCACTCCGTAAAGGAGTTCGTGTCCGCTGACGCCATGGAGAAGATGGTGGAGATAATAGTCAACATCGCGAAAGCGCGCTGACTTGCCGGAAGGCGCAATGCCCAGGGCCCAAAACCAATAACTCATAATGATAGAGTACCAGCTTATCAG
>JAFZRK010000182.1 GCA_017619905.1 Bacillota bacterium | reverse complement strand
CGTACTCGCTGGAATTCTCCGCAGCGGATACCGCGCCGCCGGCCATCCAGGCCATAAGCTGCGCACCATAACAGATACCGAGGACAGGAATGCCAAGTTCCAGTATCCCAGGGTCGTAGTGCGGAGACTTTTCGTCGTAGACGCTGTTGGGGCCTCCGGTGAAGATCACGCCTTTGTACCCTTCCGACGCGATCTCTTCAAGTGAGATCTTGCTGTACTCCTTTATCTCCGCGTATATGTGCTGATCTCTTACCCTGCGCGCTATCAGCTGGTCGTACTGACCGCCGAAGTCCAGTACCAGTATCTTTTCCATCGTTTTACAAATTGATCTCGACCGCGGATCCGTCCGCGTCGGCAAGCAAAGGAGCAACTTTGGCGAGAAGCCTGTCCACCTGCTCCGGGCATCTTCCGATGTATAGTACAGGATCGAGGACCTTGTCCATCTCCTCCGCTGTGAGCCCGAACTGTTCCTCCGCGGCGAGCCGCTCCAGAAGATCGCAATCCTCTCCGTTCTTCATCCTGGCGGTCGCTTCCATGGAACATCTGCGTATTATCTCGTGCAGCTCCTGCCTGTTGCCGCCGCGCTTTACTGCCTCCATCAGGAGGTTCTCGGTAGCTATGAACGGCAGATACTCGCGCACCGTCTTTTCGATGATCTTTTCGTTCACGTGCAGCCCGTCAGTAACGTTCCTTGCGAGGCGCAGCAGAGCGTCCGCGCAGAGGAAGCCTTCCGGCAGCGATATCCTGCGGTTAGCTGAGTCGTCCAGAGTCCTTTCCAGCCACTGTACGGAAGCTGTCATGGGAGCATTCGCGGCATCAGCCATAAGGTATCTTGCCAACGAGCACATCCTCTCGCAGCGCATTGGGTTGCGCTTATATGCCATGGCGGAAGATCCGATTTGATCCTTCTCGAAGGGCTCCTCCACCTGCCTGTCGTGCTGCAGCAGGCGTATGTCGTTTGCCATGCGATAGCAGCTCTGCGCTATGGAAGAAAGTGCGTTGAGTATGCGGCTGTCAACCTTCCTCGGGTAGGTCTGTCCGCAGACATCGAAGCACTCACCAAAACCGAAGTCCGCCGCAAGAGCGCGGTTCATCGCGTCTATCTTCGCGGTATCTCCGTCAAACAGATCCACGAAACTTGCCTCGGTGCCTGTCGTGCCTCTGCATCCAAGGAACTTAATGTTTTCTATCGCAAAGTCCAGTTCCTTAAGGTCCGAAAGGAAGTCCTGCAGCCAAAGCGATGCCCGCTTCCCGACGGTGACCAGCTGAGCCGGCTGATAATGCGTATACCCAAGCGTAGGCAGAGCTTTGTATCTGTCCGCGAAAGCCGCAAGGTTCTTCATCACAGCAAGAAGCCCGGACCTTAGGTATTTAAGACCGTCCCTGTAGATTATAAGGTCCGCGTTGTCAGTAACATAGCAGCTGGTAGCGCCGAGATGGATTATCCCGGCGGCCGAAGGCGCCGCTTTACCGAATGCGTAAACATGGGCCATCACATCGTGACGTACCTCTTTTTCGCGCTTTCTCACCACTTCGTAGTCTATGTCCGTGATATGGGCCGCGAGCTCCTCCACCTGAGCTTCCGTTATCGGAAGGCCGAGCTTCATCTCCTCTCTGGCGAGAGCGACCCAGAGCTTTCTCCAGGTCTGGTACCTCGTATCCGCGGAGAACAGGCCGAGCATGTATTCGGAAGCGTAGCGCGAAGCCAGCGGCGATTCGTAACTGTTTGTCATAACGGTCTCCGTTCTCTATCTGTAGATGATGCTGTCTCTTTCGGGGCCTACTGAGATATAGGTTATCGGGCATCCGATGGCGCGCTCTATCATCTCCACGTAATCCCTCGCCTCTTTTGGAAGGTCTTCCCAACGGCGCACTCCGGAGATGTCGCACTTCCAGCCTTCGACATATTCGATCACAGGCCTGGCCTCGGAGAGCTTCGCGGGGAACGGGAAACGGTCGGTCTTTTTGCCGTCTGTTTCATAGCATACACAGACCGGTATCCTGTCCATGTAGCTCAGAACGTCCATCTTGGTAAGTGCGATCTTTGTCGCGCCCTGCACCTCTACGCCGTAGCGCGTGGCGACAAGGTCTATCGGCCCGACGCGGCGCGCGCGTCCGGTCTTGGCGCCGTATTCGAAGCCCTTCTCCCTGAGAGTCTCTGCTTCTTCCCCGAACATCTCGCACACGAAAGGCCCCTCACCTACGCAGGTCGAATAAGCCTTCACCACACCCACCACATCGGAGAGCCTGAGAGAAGGAAGTCCGGAACCTACAGGCGCGTAGGCAGCGAGCGCGTTCGAGGAGGTAGTATACGGGTAGATGCCGTAGTCGAGGTCCCTCAAGGCCCCGAGCTGAGCCTCAAAAAGAATGTTCTTTCCCTGCGCCTGGGCTTCTTTTAAGAACTCGCCGGTGTCGCAGATGAATGACTTTATCTTGTCGCAGTAATCCGCAAGCCAGGTCTTCACCTCTTCCATGGTATAGGCTTTTGCGCCGTAGACTCTGGTAAGAGTAAGATCCTTCCATTCAAGGATGGCCTCAAGGTGAGATTCCAGCTCCTCTGGATAGAAGAGCTCGCCTGCGAGTATGGTCTTCTTCTGATACTTGTCGGAATAGAACGGGGCGATGCCCTGCCTTGTGGAGCCGTATTTCTTGTCCGCAAGACGTTGCTCCTCCAGCGCGTCCATGTCCCTGTGCCATGGCATCAGAAGCGATGCGCGGTCGCTTATCTTAAGGTTATCGGGAGTAATGGATATCCCCTGGGATGTGACCTGCTGCATCTCCTTCCAGAGGTTCTCCGGGTCCAGCGCCACGCCGTTTCCAAGGACGTTCACGACGCCTTCTCTGAAGATGCCGGAAGGCAGCAGGTGAAGGGCGAACTTACCCTTCTCGTTCACCACTGTATGTCCGGCGTTTCCGCCGCCCTGATACCTTACAACTACATCATAGTCCTCGGTAAGAAGGTCCACCATGCGGCCCTTCCCTTCGTCTCCCCAGTTGATGCCGACGATCGCACAGTTCTTCATTTTTTAGCCTCCGCGATATGCTCTTCAAGACGCTTCATTATCTCGCGGTATGCGTCCTCTACTCCGCCAAGATCCCTGCGGAAGCGGTCCTTATCCAGCTTTTCCTTGGTCTTGCTGTCCCAGAGCCTGCAGGTGTCGGGGCTTATCTCGTCCGCAAGCACTATGCTGCCGTCCGGCAGCCTTCCGAATTCAAGCTTGAAGTCCACCAGTATGACTCCGCAGGATGCCCAGAATGCCTTGAGCTCCTCATTGATGGCAAAGGCCATCTTTTTGATAGTATAGATCTCGGACTGGTCCGCAAGACCGATAGCGACGATGTGATATTCGTTTATAAGGGGATCTCCCAGAGCGTCGTTCTTATAGGAGAACTCGATGGTAGGAGACCTGAATTCCAGGCCCTCTACCACTCCGTATCTTTTAGAGAAGGACCCGGCGGCTATGTTTCTTATGATGACCTCCAGCGGCACTATCGATACTCTCTTTACGAGGGTGTCGCGGTCGCTCAGTTCCTCCACCAGATGTGTCGGAATGCCTTTGCGTTCCAGCAGCTTCATCAGGGCATTGCTCATGCGGTTGTTGATAACGCCTTTTCCTTCGATGGTCCCTTTCTTAAGTCCGTTGAACGCAGTAGCGTCATCCTTATATGACACTATGAGCAGTTCGGGATCGTCAGTTTCGAAAACTTTCTTAGCTTTGCCCTCGTAGAGCTGGGCTCCTTTAGTCATTTTTATATACCTCCGTCCATGCTTGAACGATACAAACAATAATAACTGATTTTATTCCACCGTGACTGATTTTGCAAGGTTTTTCGGCTTGTCTATGTCGCAGCCGTTCTCTTTCGCGACGTAATAGGCAAGCAGCTGCAGCGGCACTATCTCCACAACAGCGGAGAACAGCGGATCCACGACCGGTATGAACATGAAGTCGTCCGCCACGGACAGGATCTTCTGGTTGTTCCTGAACGTAAGAGCCAGCACCTCGGCGCCTCTGGATTTCACTTCCACTATGTTGCTGAGCGTCTTCTCCATGATGGCCGGGTTGCAGCACAGCGCTATCACCGGGGAATGCTCCTCTATGAGCGCTATGGTGCCGTGCTTGAGCTCGCCCGCGGCGTAGGACTCGGAATGCAGGTAGGATATCTCCTTCATCTTGAGAGCGCCCTCAAGAGATACCGCATAGTCCGTGTTGCGCCCTATGAAGAACAGCGCCTTGCTCGCGTGGTATTTCTTTGCGAGAGCCGGGATGGAAGAGTTCATGTCTATGGCCTGCTGTATCCTTCGGGGAAGTGCCTGGAGCTCTTTGATATGCCTGTCGTAGTTCTCGTCCTCCAAGCCCATCATGTCCGCGAACCAGATGGCGAGCATATAAAGCACAGATACCTGAGTGGTATAGCCCTTCGTGGTGGCTACCGCTATCTCCGGGCCGGCCCAGGTATATACGGTGTTGTCCGCGAGCTTGGCCACGGTGCTGCCTACCACGTTGACAATGGCAAGGGTCCTTGCGCCTCTGGCCTTGCATTCCTTGAGGGCCGCTATGGTGTCAGCGGTCTCACCGGACTG